>JAJYGS010000083.1:0-12262 GCA_021785055.1 Nitrospirota bacterium
AGGAAACCGGGCGAGTAGTTTTCTGCGGCGACATACCATGGAACCGCGATGACGAGCATTAAAATGCTGCCCTTGATCCACGGAATGCCGTCCCAGGTCTCCCTCACCTTTTTTTTCCACAATACCCATAGCCCTATAGGGAACATCGTCAGGACCACCGCCACCGGCCCTTTTGCCAGAAGGCCGATACCGAGGGCTATGAAGAAAACGTATGCCCAGGCTTGTTTCTTATCCGTGCCGGAAACGGCATTCCAGAATGCCGCCATCGCCAGGGTCGTCGAAAACACCAGCGACGGATCCGTCATCACTCCGCCGCTGACGACAAAGAAAACAGGGGTAGTCCAAAGCACTATCGATGAGGCGAGGGCGCAATCCTTCCCGCCCCTTTTCTTGGCAAGCGCGTAGACCAGCCAGAACATCCCAAGAGAATATAGGAAGGACGGCAGTCTCACCGCGAATTCGTTTATGCCAAAGAGCAGCATTGTTGCTGCGGAAGACCATGTCGAAAGAGGCGGCTTTGCCCAGAACGGCACGCCGTAATGATACTGCGGCATTACCCATATCCCGGTCTCCACCATCTTCCGGGCTATCTCGGCATAGCGGGATTCCGTATCGTCGAACAACGGATAAAAACCCATTGTTATAAAACGGATAGCTATAGCAATAACGAGTACTGCCGTGAGCAGCCGGGCCCGGTTTTCGAGTAATTTTTGCACCAAACGCATGGCGCCATTCTACACTGATTCAAGGCGCGCTTCAATAACAAAAGCGCCTGAGAAAACTTAAAAACACACGCTCCCGCGGCCCCGTCCCGCGACATGCAGAAACCGCCCCGGGCGCCATAAAAAGCCCCGTAACCGGCCCGGCGATAAAAACCTGTTGCCACAATCCTGCGTTGTGTTAAAATACTTTCCTGATTTCCCCAATTTAACGACAAAAAGGGTAAAATTATGTCGTCTTTCGCAAAGGTGGGCGTATTCGTAGATAACGAGAACATACGGCGCAACGGCGGGTTCGGGATGAGATACGACATTCTCAGGAACTTCGCCTGCCGGGGAAATGCGGAACCAATACGCCTGAACGCATACGTGTCATTCGACAGGCGCCGGGCCGAAAAGGACAGCGACTACAGGATAAATATAAACAAATTCTTTTCATCAATCCGCGACACGGGCTTCAAGGTCATCGAAAAGGAAGTGAAGTGGTTCACGAACGAGGACGGCACGGAGTTCGGGAAGGCAAACGCCGACCTCGACATGGCCGTGGACGCGCTACTTCAGTCCGAGAACCTTGAGAGGGTTATCATGGCCACCGGCGACGGCGACTTCGTGCAGGTCGTCCGCGCGCTCCAGAACAAGGGCTGCCGTGTGGAGGTAATCGCCTTCGACAATGTCTCCCAGGAGCTCAGGCGCGAGTGCGACATGTTCATGTCCGGATACCTTATCCCCGACCTCCTGCCCGTCAAGGACCGTCGCGACCCGGCTCGAGCCGGTTCAGGCGGAAGACCAGGCTGGGGCGAGGTCGGCTCAAGGGTGCGGGGGACGTGCTATTTCTACAAGCAGGACGACAGCTTCGGATTTATGAAATTCCAGAAGAAGATAGGCGAGATATGCATCGTGGACAGCCGGGAAAAGGAGTCTCCCTACAACACGATTTATTTCAATAAAGCCGCCCTGCAGAACAATTTCGACCTCTCCGAGCTGCCGAGCAGAAACTACGTCTTCGAGTTCACGATTAAAGAAAAGTCCATCCGTGGCGAGACCAAACCCGTAGCGGACGAGATAGACCTGCTGTATAAATACAGCAATATATAAGAGTTCAAAGACCGTTGTGACCTTTGATGTCATTCTGAGCGAAGTCGAAGAATCCACCTTTGACTTTTGCCTTTATTAAGTCACGATGAGAATCATTGACTCACACTCCGTATATGTATTACAATGTATTACATCAGGAGGTGAAGAATATGCCTGCAAGAGAGATGGTTGCCATAAGGCTCCCGGAAGATTTAAAGAAAAAACTTAAGCTTAAGGCCAGGCAGCAGAACAGGTCCATGACGAACCAGATGGAAAATTATTTAAAGATCGCCATGATTGCCGAGGATAACCCGGACCTGCCCTATTCGTTCATCAAGGATATACTGGAGGCCGACGAGGAAAGAAAGGCCGGACTTGGAGTGCCTTTTAAATTCACAGTCAAGAGAAGATAATGCCCTTCTCAGTCGTCGCCCTGCCGAGATTCGTAAAACAGCTTAAAAAGCTATCCCCGAAAATGCAGGAGGAGGTGCAGCATCAGATATACGGGATACTTGAGAATCCGGAAATCGGTGAAAAGAAAAAAGGCAATTTATCGTTTGTACGGGTATATAAGTTCAAGCTTAAAGCTCAACTCTATCTGCTGGCCTACAGGATTGACGATATGAAAGGCGTGCTTTATCTCTATTCGATTGACACTCATGAGAATTTTTACAGAGACCTCAAGAAATATTTAAAGTCATAATGCTGACTCAGGCGATAAAAGGTGTAAAAGACATACTCCCGGCGGACTCGGCCAAATGGCAAAGCCTCGAAAAAACCGTCCGGGAATTGTTCTCCGATTACGGGTTCTCGGAGATCCGCACGCCGATAATCGAGCATACGGTCCTCTTCGCCCGGAGCATCGGAGCCACGTCCGACATTGTCGAGAAGGAGATGTATGCCTTCAAGGACCAGGGCGGAGACGAGATAACCTTAAGGCCCGAAGGCACGGCGGGCGTCGTGCGGGCGTATGTAGAGCACAAGCTCTTCGCCCCGCAGCCCGTCACGAAGGTATATTACCTGGGGCCGATGTTCAGGCGGGAACGTCCGCAGGCCGGGCGGCTTCGGCAATTCCATCAAATAGGCGTCGAAGCTCTTGGGGTATCGGAGCCCGGAATAGACGTAGACGTCCTGGCGGCGCTTGTCGAGCTTTTTAACCGACTCGGCGTGAGCGGCGTCGAGCTGCACATAAACTCGCTCGGATGCAGGGACTGCCGGGCGGCGTACAAGGCCGCGCTGAAGGACTTCCTGATGCAGAGGATGGATTCTCTCTGCCCGGATTGCCAAAGGCGGGTCGAGACCAATCCCCTGCGCGCGCTGGATTGCAAGTCCGAGCACTGCAAGACCGCGACAAATGGTGCGCCGATGATGTCTGAATACCTGGACGACGACTGCCGGGCGCATTTCGAGAGCGTGAAGCAGGGCCTTGACGACCTGGGGATAAAGTACGTCATAAATCCCAGGATGGTCCGGGGGCTCGATTACTACACCCGCACGACCTTCGAGATGATAGCCATTGACAAGAAAGGCGCGCAGAACGCCGTTGCCGCCGGCGGGAGGTATGACGGCCTCGTGGAAGAAATCGGCGGTCCGCCCACTCCGGGAATCGGCTTCGCCATCGGGGTCGAACGCCTGCTGATTATGCTCCCGGAGGCGGGAGACGGCGCGCCGCTGCCGAAGGTATATATTGCGGCAATCGGCGGCCAAGCGGCAAGGTTCGGGCAGAAGCTCGCGGACGCCCTCAGAAAGAGCGGAATTTCCGCGGAACGCGATTACTCGCCGGGGGGCCTCAAGAACCAGATGAAAAAGGCGGACCGTTCCGGTGCGGCGTATACCGTAATAATCGGCGAGGAAGAGATGACAAAAGGCGCGGCCTTGCTTCGCAATATGAAGACCCGCGAGCAGGCGGAAGTGGAACTCGACAAACTGGTCGAAGAAATCAAAACTCGAACAAGGTTCTTATGAAAATAATCTGCATATCGGACACGCATATCGAAAACGGCAATAAAAAACTTCCCGCAGCCCTCACCGACGCCCTGGAAGGCGCAGACCTTATCCTCCATGCCGGAGACATAACCTCAATGGATGTCATAGGCGAACTGAAAGCCTATGCGCCGGTCGAGGCCGTGGCGGGGAACATGGACGGATTAGAGGTCGCCGGGAAGCTCCCGGAGAAGACGATAATCCAAGCGGGGAACTTCAGCATCGGGCTTATTCACGGCGGCGGCAGCGTCCGGGACCTCGAAGAGCGCGTGGTCAGGAAGTTCAGGCATGACAACGTGGACTGCGTCGTTTACGGGCATTCGCACAGAGCGAATATCGAGCGCCGTGAGGGCGTCCTGCTCGTAAATCCCGGAAGCCCCACAGACCGCGTCCACGCGACGGAAAACTCTTATGCGGTGATTACAACAAACGAAGAACTAAACGCGGAGATAATAAAAATATAGATGGAACCGTACAGACTGCTTGAAAAATATTATTTTACAGATTCAACTACTTACAGCTACCTCGCCATACACAGCAGGGTCGTGGCGGACCTCGCGCTCAGGGCGGCTGAGAGGGTGAAGCATTTAAACCCCGACTTGCAGTTCATAGAGGAGGCGGCGCTTCTGCACGACATCGCGATATTCAAGGTCAACGCGCCGAAGATAGGCTGCATCGGCCCGATGCTCTACGTCGAGCACGGATACCTCGGACGGGAGCTGCTGGAGCAGGAAGGCTATCCCAGGCACGCCCTGGTCTGCGAGAGGCACGTCGGTTGCGGGCTGTCGGCGGAAGACATCCGGAAATACAGGCTCCCCCTGCCGGAGCGGGACATGATACCGCAAACCCTTGAAGAGAAAATAATCTGTTGGGCGGACAAGTTTTTCTCCAAGGTCCCGCAACGCCTGAAGGAAGAGAAGCCGCTTGAGGCCGTCCGGAAGATGGTATCGAACTACGGCGACGAACAGCTAAAACGCTTCGACGAGTGGCAGGCGCTTTTCGGGCAGAAGTGACGAAATATGCCCAAAAATGGCGTTTGCCTGGGAAAAATATCCTTAATTTTCAGATACTTACAAAATCCAGAGTTATTCATCAAGGATAGTTTATACATAGGCTTAACTCCCTGTAAAACAAGGGGAATTCCCCTGAATCCCCCAAAAAACACGCAGCTCCCCGCCACCCCTTTTGCTCCAAAAACCCGCCCCCCAGCGCATAGAACCAACCATAAATTCCATACCCCGACGGGATTCGTCGTTTTTTTTGCTTTTTTCTGAATAATCGTGAACCGATAATGGGTTAGCCCGATTAAACAGGATGAGTTATTAGTAGTAGGGCGCAATTTATTGCGCCCGTCAGTTAGCTTGTCGTCCCGACTGAAATGGAGGGACCCACATTTGACTTTAGTTCAAAAGGTGGATTCCTCGGCTGCGCTCGGAATGACAGTTCTTCTCACGGATGCCAAGAAACTTGTTGACTTCTTATTTTGATTATGAGTGAATACAGATTGGATGCCTGCGTGCAAGGCAGGATTGCGAGGGCTGGCGAAAAGGGTAATCGGGAGTGCAAATGAAGAAGAAAATCTTGCTGTTCTTTTTTATCTTTTTTTTGCTTGGGTCGGCCCTGGCTCAGGCCGCCACATTGGGCTATATCCCGGTAACAGACGCCAATGGGAATCGGGGTTTTTGGGACGGGAAGACATTTATCCCGGAGTCGCAGCTTAAAAAAGTAACAAACGACAAAGGCGAAAAGGGCTACTATTCCGATGCGACTGGCTTTATTCCGGCGCCACAGGGAACCACGTCTTCTCTTCCGTCGTCTATTGTGGGCGGGGCAAAGGTTTTAGACCCGGTTGGGGCATCTGTCTTCTTTAAAGAGCTTCGCAAGGCCGCCGCGCAGGGACATGCGGATGCGCAATTTGGCCTTGGCGCGATGTATTACAAGGGTGAAGGTGTGTTGCAGGATTACAGTCAGGCCTTGTTCTGGTTTCGCAAGGCCGCCGCGCAGGGATATGCGGGTGCGCAATATAACCTTGGCGTGATGTATCTCGATGGTGAAGGTGTGTTGCAGGATTACAGTCAGGCCTTGTTCTGGTTTCGCAAGGCCGCCGCGCAGGGATATGCGCATGCGCAATATGACCTTGGCGTGATGTATGCCTTAGGGCGGGGTGTGTTGCAGGACATGGTTAAAGCGTATATGTGGTTTAATTTATCTGCCGCCAATGGATACGAATTAGCGAAAAAAGGCAGAAAATTAGTCGAAGACGGCATGACAACCAAGCAGGTCAATGAAGCGCAGGCACTGTCGCGCAAATGGCAGGCTAAACACATGACGCCCGCTATCCCGGACAGTCAGTAGATATTTAAATCAAAAGCCCCCGCTTTCACGGGGGCTTTTGATTTATCAGCTTTTGTTTATGCTTCCGGTTTCTTCTCTTCGGCGGGGGATTCCGCTTCCGGGGCCGGAGTCTCGGATTCCGCAGGGGCTTCGGCCTTTGCTACCGTTTCGGCGGGCGCGGCCTCAACCGGCGCTTCTTCCTTCTTCTTCCTGCCGCGCTTAGGCTTCTCGGCGGCAACTTCTGCCGGGGCCGGGGCTGCCGCAACCGGGGCGGCTTCCTTTTTCGCCTTAGGCGCGCCTTCCTTGTCCACCAGCTCGATTATCGCCATCGAGGCGGAATCGCCCAGACGCACGCGGGACTTTATGACCCTCGTGTATCCGCCGTTACGTTCTGCGGAGCGCGGCGCAATCTCGCTGAAGAGCTTCGCGACGACATCGCGGCTCTGGATGTAGGAGAACGCCATCCTCTTCGCGTTTAAGTCGCCCTTCTTGCCCAGGGTGATCATTTTGTCCGCGATGCCCCGGATTTCCTTGGCCTTCGCCTCGGTCGTCTCGATATGCCCGTGCTCCAGGAGAGATGTCACGAGGTTCCTGAAAAGAGCCTTCCTGTGGCTCGAATTCCTGCCGAACTGCCTTCCCGCAAGCCTGTGTCGCATGAAATGTATCCTTCCCTTTATACGTTCTTCTGCAGCGACTTTTCGTACGCCTTGAGTTTTTCGTTGTCTATCTTCATCCCGAATGAAAGCCCCATCTCCGAGAGTATCTCCTTTATTTCGTTCAAGGATTTCCTGCCGAAATTCTTGGTCTTCAGCATCTCGCCCTCGGACTTCTGAACCAGATCCGAGATGTTCTTTATGTTGGCGTTCTTCAGGCAGTTGGCCGAGCGGACGGAGAGCTCAAGCTCGTTAACGCTCCTGAGGAGGTTCTCGTTGAACTTGTCCTCGACCTCCTCCGCCTCGGTTTCTATAATCTCGCCTTCTTCCTCGAAGTTGATGAATATGCCCAGATGGTCCTTTAAAATTTTCGCGGCGTATGCGACCGCATCGTCCGGGCGAACGCTCCCGTCCGTAACAACTTCCATAATCAGCTTGTCGTAGTCGGTCTCCTGGCCTACGCGCGCGCTTTCCACCCAGAAGTTGACCTTCTGGATGGGCGAGTATATCGAGTCCACCGGGATAACGCCTATCGGCATATCCGGCTCCTTGTTCTTCTCGGAAGACACATAGCCGCGGCCCTTCTTCACAGTCATCTCTATCGTGAAGCGGGTGTCCTTGTCAAGCGTCGCTATCAGGAGGTCCGGGGTCAATATTTCTATGTCCGAGTCCGTGTCGATATGGGAGCCGTAGACCGCGCCGGGACCTTCGACGTCTATCGTAATGGTCTTAGACTTGTCGGTATGCATCTTGAAGCGGAGCTTCTTTATATTTAATATTATGTCCGTGACGTCTTCGACAACCCCAGGCACGGAAGAGAACTCGTGCAGGACGTTCTCTATCCTTATTGAGGTAACGGCAGCGCCTTCCAGCGAAGACAGCAATACCCTGCGGAGCGAATTTCCGATGGTCGTGCCGAAACCCCGCTCGAAGGGTTCCGCGCTGAACTTGCCGTATGTGTTCGTCAGCGAATCCGCCTCGAACTCCAGCTTTTTGGGGATCTGGAATCCCTTTAGCTTCATTGTCATCAACCTCTCCTTGTCGGTTTCTTTGAAACTCTAAAAGGAGACCGGGAGCCTTATTGCCCCTGGTCTTTCCTTCTTTATTTCGAGTAAAGCTCGACTATGAGGTTCTCATTTATAGGCAATGCGATGTCCTCCCTCGAAGGCGCGGACAGGACTTTTCCCTTCAGGTTCTGCTTGTCCAACTCCAGCCAGCCCGGTAGTCCCTTCCTGTCCATAGCCGCCGCCAGTTCCTGGAACCTGCGCGACGCCTTGCTCTTCTCGTTCAGGGATATTTCGTCCCCGGCCTTCACAATATAGGAAGGTATGTTGACCGTCCTGCCGTTGACCAGGAAATGCCCGTGGGAAACAAGGGATCTCGCTTCTTTCCGAGAGGCTCCGAGACCTATCCTGAATATGACGTTATCGAGCCTGCGCTCAAGGAGCTGCAACAGATTTTCGCCCGTCACGCCCTTCATGCGGGCGGCCTTGAGGTAATAGCCCCGGAACTGCTGTTCCAGAACGCCGTAAATCCGGCGAACCTTCTGCTTCTCGCGGAGCTGCACGCCGTAGTCCGATACCTTGGCCCTGCCCTGCCCATGCTGTCCGGGCGCATAAGTCCTTCGCTCCACCGAGCATTTCTCGGTAAAACAACGGTCGCCTTTCAAAAAGAGCTTGATGGTCTCCCTCCTGCACTGTCGGCAGACAGGACCCGTATATCTCGCCAAAATTTCCCTCCTGTGCGGGAGGACACGCAGGTCCTCTCCTACAATTTTGTAGGGGCCGCCATGTGTAGGCCCCGAAATTTATGTTAAACCCTTCGCCTCTTGGGCGGTCTACACCCGTTGTGCGGTATGGGTGTAACGTCCCGTATCGCCGAAATATCCAGTCCCGCGGATTGAAGGGCCCTTATAGCGGATTCCCTGCCGGCGCCCGGCCCCTTCACCCAGACCTCGACGCTCCTCATACCCTGATCCATCGCCTTTTTCCCGGCGTTCTCAGAGGCCATCTGTGCAGCAAATGGGGTGCTCTTCCTGGAGCCTTTGAAACCCTGGTTGCCGGCGCTCGACCAGCATACGACGTTGCCGTTCTGGTCGGTTATGGATACGATTGTGTTGTTGAAGGATGCGAAGATATGCGCCACCCCTGTCGGGATGTTCTTCTTCTCCTTCTTCGGGCCGCCTCTCTTGGTAGGTCCAGCCATTTTACCTCCTGATTTTCGTTAAATACCGTGATTCGTATTCTTAAAAAAACCGCAATTCGCGTTCGTTGCCGCGTTCGTCAAAAGCATTTCATGAACACGCATCACGAACCACGAACATGGTTCTTACTTCACGGCCTTTTTCTTGCCGGCGACAGTGCGTTTCGGCCCCTTGCGGGTGCGCGCGTTCGTCTTTGTCCTCTGGCCGCGGACAGGCATTCCGCGCCTGTGACGAAGACCTCTGTAGCAACCGATGTCCATAAGCCTTTTGATGGCCATGGTGCGATCCCTGCGAAGGTCGCCCTCAACCTTAAAAGACCTGTCGATTACTTCCCTGAGGCGATTCACCTCCGCTTCGGTAAGGTTCTTGACCCTCGTGTCAGGGCTTACCCCCGCTTCTGCCAGGATTTTATGAGATGAGGCGCGTCCTATCCCGAATATGTAGGTAAGGCCAATCTCAACCCTTTTTTCCCTTGGCAGGTCTACGCCTGCAATCCTTGCCAATGCACCCCTCCTTGGGCCGGTGTTAACCCTGCCGCTGTTTGTGTCTCGGATTCACGCAAATGACCCGAACCGTACCTTTCCTCTTTATGATCTTGCACTTGTCGCAGATCTTTTTTACCGACGAACGGACTTTCATGGTTGAACCCTCTTATTTTAACCTGTGCGGGCAAACGGCCTGTTGAGCAATATGCACCCGCTTTAATTGTCCGGGCCCCCTTGTCCAGCCCCTTTATTTGAACCTGTATGTTATCCTGCCCCTGGTCAAGTCATAGGGGGAAAGTTCAACTGTAACCTTGTCGCCCGGAAGTATCTTGATGAAGTGCATCCTCATTTTCCCGGAAATATGAGCGAGCACAACATGTCCGTTGTCGAGCTCCACCCGGAACATCGCGTTCGGCAGGGTTTCAAGTATCTTGCCCTGCACTTCAATCGCGTCTTCCTTGGCCATTAGGTTCCTTTGTTTTTCGGTCATTATGGTACGGCTATAAACATATTCAGGCCGCCGGTCATTTCACATCGCAGTCAATATTGCCGGACTCGCTTACCGGCGCGCAAGTGCCCCCTTATGCTGCCGTCAATATTACCGGCCCGCTTTCGGTGACCGCGATTGTATGTTCAAAATGGGCCGATGGCATCCGGTCTACCGTGACGGCGGTCCAGCCGTCTTTCATAATGACCGTGCCGGATTTCCCCATGTTTATCATCGGCTCAATTGCAATCGTCATTCCCGCCTTAAGTCTTGGCCCCTGCCCCGGATGGCCGAAGTTGGGAACCTGCGGCTCCTCGTGGAGGCTCCTGCCAATGCCGTGCCCGACAAACTCACGGACTACTGAATACCCGAAGGACTCGCTGTATACCTGCACTGCGTTGGATATGTCCGAAACGCGATTCCCGGGAACGGCTTTTTTTATACCCCTGTAAAGGGACTCCTCCGTCACTTCCAGGAGTTTTTTCAAATCAGGCGATATATCGCCGACCGGGACTGTTATGGCTGCGTCTCCGTAAAAGCCGTCGACCACCGCGCCGAGATCCAGTCCTATTATCTCCCCTTCCTTCAGAACCCTCTCGGAAGGAATCCCATGCACAACCACTTCGTTAATCGATGCGCACAGGCTTTTGGGATACCCTAAGTAACCCTTGAACGCCGGTTTCCCGCCGTGTTTTATTATATATTCCTCGGCTGCCGCATTCAGGCTCTCGGTAGTTACGCCAGGCTTTATGGTTTCCCTCAGCCTCGCCAGCGCCCCGGCGACTATCTTGCAGGCCGCCCGGATCTTCTCCACCTCTTCCGACGACTTCAGGATTATCACTTCTATCCTTCGAGGGCTTTTACCATCCTGTCGAGGATGACCTTCATGTCTCCGACGCCGTCGATCGCCGCCAGCATGCCTTTGTTCTTGTAATAGCCGATAAGCGGCGCGGTCGAGGCCATGTATACCTTCAGGCGGTTCTTTATGGCTTCTTCCTTGTCGTCGTCCCTCTGATAGAGCTCGCCGCCGCAGGAGTCGCAGACGCCTTCCTTCTTCGAGGGCTTGAACATGACATGGTAGCCCGCCTGGCAGCTGCGGCAGGTCCTGCGCCCGCCAAGCCTCTTTACCAGCTCGGAATCAGGCACTTCTATCGAAAGCACCTTGTCTATCGGCGTCTTCATCTCGGCAAGGGCCTTGTCGAGCGTCTCCGCCTGCGGAACCGTCCTGGGAAAACCGTCCAGTATATAGCCTTTTTTGCAATCGCTTTCCTTCAGGCGCTCCTTCACTATCCCGACAACAACCGAGTCCGGGACGAGCTCGCCCTTGTCCATATATTTCTTTGCCTCAAGACCAAGCGGAGTCTTGTCCGCAAGGTTCTTCCGGAGGATGTCGCCGGTCGATATCTGGGGTATACCGTATTTCTGAACCAAATCCTTCGCCTGCGTGCCTTTTCCAGCCCCCGGAGGGCCAAGCAATATAATTCTCATAATGGCTCTATCTCCTCCCCTTGATGCGAACGCCTTTCATGAAACCCTCATAATGGCGGGTGATTAAATGGGTCTCAACCTGGCTTATGGTGTCAAGGGCGACACCGACCACTATTAATAATGATGTCCCGCCGAAATAGAAACTTATGTGAAACGTTCTGTAGAATATGTCCGGCAACACGCAGACCATGGCGAGGTAAATCGCCCCGCCGAAGGTCACCCTGTTCAAGACCTTGTATATGTAATCGGAGGTGCTCTTTCCGGGCCTTATTCCCGGAATGAACCCGCCGTATTTCTTCATGTTGTCCGCCACGTCCACGGGATTGAACACGACAGCCGTATAGAAGAAGGCGAAGAATATTATCATCCCGACATACAGCGCCGTATAAAGGAGGGCCCCATGGGTCAACTGGTCTTTAAGCCAGGCCAGCCAGGGCGCGTTTGAAAAACCCGCCAGGGTCGCCGGGAACATAAGTATCGATGATGCAAATATCGGAGGAATAACACCTGACGTATTCAGCTTCAACGGCATGTGCGTATTCTGTCCGCCGGTCATCCTGCCGCCGGTCAGTCTTTTTGCATACTGAACGGGTATTCTCCTCTGGCCGCGCTCCATGAATATTATGGCCGCGATTACCACGACTATTATAACCAGCATAATCAGAACGGTGAAGAGCGAAAGCTCGCCCGCCTTGAAGAGCCTGCCGGTTTCTATGACGGCGTTCGGGAGCCTGGATACGATGCCTGCGAATATTATAAGCGATATGCCGTTGCCGATGCCCCTCTCGGTAATCTGCTCGCCCATCCACATGATAAACGACGTGCCGCAGGTGAGG
>JAJYGS010000083.1:12272-16118 GCA_021785055.1 Nitrospirota bacterium
TCATAATCCTGAAGCCCCAGCCGGGATTCGTTATGAAAGCGCCGTTCTGCATGCTCTCCAGGCCCATCGCTATCATGAATGCCTGTATCAGGGAAATACCGATTGTCCCGTAACGGGTATACTGGGTTATCTTCTTTCTGCCGCGCTCCCCTTCTTTCTGGAGCTGGGCAAGATACGGGAAAACCACTGTGAGGAGCTGGAGAATAATCGATGCGCTGATATAAGGCATTATCCCCAGCGCGAAGATAGTCACCTTGGAAAGCGCGCCCCCGGAGAACATGTCGAAAAAGCCCATCAAGGCTCCGGCATTGGCATGCAGGAACTTCGAGAGTTCTTGGCCGTTTATGCCCGGAGTCGGGATGTGCCCGCCAAGCCTGTACACCACAAGGAGCGCAAGCGTAAAGACGATACGCTTCTTAAGCTCCGGGATTTTAAAGATGTTTTTAAAGCTCTCTATCAAAGCTGTATTACCTCTGCGCGCCCGCCGGCGGCTTCAATCTTCTGTATGGCGCTCTTTGAAAATTTATGGGCCTGCACGGTCACGGCCCTCTTCAACTCGCCAAGGCCCAGGACCTTTATGCCGTCGCCCAATTTCTTTATGACACCCTGGTCGAAAAGAGCCTCCGGACTGATGACTTCAAGGTTCTCAAGTTTCGCTATGTCGCGGAGATTGACAAGGGCGTATTCCTTGCGGAAGATGTTGGTAAATCCGCGTTTTGGTATCCTTCTTATAAGCGGCATCTGTCCGCCCTCGAAACCGGGACCTTTCGCGCCGCCCGCGCGGGATTTCTGTCCTTTCTCGCCTCTGCACGCGGTCTGCCCGTGACCGGAGCCGGGGCCTCTGCCCACTCTCTTCCTGTTCTTCCTTGCCCCGGGATTCGGGGCCAGTTCCTCTATCCTCATCAGACCCCCTCCTCCACAATCTTTACCAGGTGCGATACTTTATTTACCATACCGCGTATCTGGGGCGTATCCTGCCGTACGACCGTGCTGTTAATTTTTGTAAGTCCCAGGCCGGCCAGGACTTTCCTGTGCTTTTCCGGATGACCTATCGGACTCCGCGTCAGTTTAACCTTTATATTTCCAGCCATAATAATCTCCCGCCTTCAAAACCTGGATTCCCGATTAAACCGTTCGGGAATGACGGACAAAGTTTTTGGATTCCCGACTGAATCATCCGGGAGTGTCGAAAAATGAACGCTGCTCCCGGCCCCTTTTATGATGCTATCTCTTCCACGGTCTTGCCGCGAAGCCTGGCAACCTGCTCCAGGTTCCTTAGCTGCTTCAACCCCTCAAGAGTGGCCCTCGCCACGTTGTGCGGATTGGAACTGCCGAGCGATTTTGACAATATGTTATGTATCCCCGCGACTTCAAGTATCGCCCTTACCGCCCCGCCCGCGATAAGCCCGGTGCCCGGGGAGGCGGGTTTCAGGAGGACTTTTGCCGAACCGAAATGACCCAGTGTCTCGTGCGGGATGGTAGTATCCTTGAGCGCCATCCGCACCATGCTCTTCTTTGCGCGCTCGACGGCCTTCTGTATGGCAACGGGCACTTCTACGGCCTTCCCCTTGCCTATCCCGACACTGCCCTCGCCGTCGCCGACGACGACAAGCGCCGAGAAGGAGAACCTTCGCCCACCCTTGACGACCTTGGCCACCCTGTTTATATGGATAACCTTGTCCTTGAAACTGGAGCCTTCGGCTTCGTACTTTTCCAATTAATTCCTCCTGTCAAAAATTCAGACCGGCTTCTCTTGCCGCGTCGGCCAGGGCTTTAATTCTTCCATGAAATATATATCCGCCCCTGTCGAAAATGACGTCTTTTACGCCTTTTTCAATGGCTTTTTTTGCAACCGCCGCTCCGACCTTCTTCGCCGCGTCTATGTTGCCTCTGGACTTAAGACCTTCCATGACTTCCTTGTCAAGCGTAGACGCGGCGGTTATGGTAACGCCTTTTGCATCGTCTATGACCTGGGCATAGATATTAGAGGCGCTCCGGAATACGTTCAGCCTGGGACGCATAGCCGTTCCATTAACCTTCTTTCTTATCCTGTCTTGTCTTCTCTGTCTCCCGGCAAGTCTTCTGTTCGTGGAGCCCATGTTATTTACCCTTCTTCCCTTCCTTGCGGAGTATTGTCTCTTCGGCGTATTTTATTCCCTTGCCCTTGTAAGGCTCCGGCTTCCGAACCGCGCGGACGTTTGCGGCCACCTGACCCAGAAGCTCCTTGTCGATGCTTGAGAGCTTTATGGTGGTCGCCTTGTCAACGGAAGCGGAAACACCCTTGGGGAGTTCAAAATTGACAAGGTGAGAGTAGCCCATGCTAAGCACAAGGGTGTTGCCCTTCACCTCAGCTTTATAACCCACGCCGTTTATTTCCAGCACCCTATCGAAACCCTTTGTGACACCGGAGACCATGTTATTTACCAAGGTCCTGGTCAGCCCGTGGAGCGAACGGTCGAATCTGTGGTCTGAGGCCCTTTCCACGATGATCGATTTCCCATCATGGCGCAGCGTCATCTTGGGATGAAAATCCCTCACCAGTTCACCCTTCGGTCCCTTTACGCGCAGGTTGCTGCCGGAAAGCTTAACATCCACGCCAGCCGGTATTTCCACGGGTTTTTTGCCTATCCTCGACATTTTATAACTCCCTCACCGGTTCCTTAACTTAAATTAAGGCGGATTCTTCGCTCCGCTCAGTAATGACAGCTTATCACTGGATTCCCGATTTCGCCGGAATGACGGGCGCAATGAATTGCGCCCCTACTCTCGCTTTAATATTAATACAGGCGAATTTATTGTGCCTCACCCCGGCCAAATCGCCCGGACTACCAGATGTAGCAGAGAATTTCGCCGCCGATATTTTTCTGCCGCGAGTCTCTGTCCACCATGACGCCCCTCGACGTGGAGATGATTGCGACGCCAAGGCCGCCCATCACGCGGGGGATGTCATCGGCTCCCACATAAACGCGGTTGCCGGGACGGCTCACCCGCTTCAAGCCGTTTATGACCCTGAACTCCTCCGGGCTGTATTTCATGTAGACCCGGACTATTCCCTGCTTGCGGTCCTTGAGGAGCTTAAAATTCTTTATATATCCCTCTTCCTTCAGGACGCGGGCCAGTTCCAGTTTCAGGTTGGACGAAGGTATATCCACCTTCTCCTGTTTCGCCAGGTTGGCGTTTCTGATCCTGGTCAGCATGTCTG
Source organism: Nitrospirota bacterium (assembly GCA_021785055.1). Classification (GTDB taxonomy): domain Bacteria; phylum Nitrospirota; class JACRHJ01; order JACRHJ01; family JACRHJ01; genus JAKAHE01. Next base: position 15,475 of record JAJYGS010000083.1, read on the forward strand.
CAATCGGGTCCGTCATTCCCATCTTCAATTGCTCCTTTTTCGATATTTAATAAGACACCCGGAATTTGCCTTGTACAGCAGGAGGGCTTCGTTATATTCCTCCCACTGCCCGCCGGCCCCGCCCGGAGGTCTCTACCAGCTCGCCTTTATCACTCCCGGTATCTCGCCCTTCAGGGAAAGCTCACGGAAGCATATTCTGCACATCTCGAATTTACGAAGGAAACCCCTGGGCCTGCCGCAAATCTTGCAGCGGTTATACCCGCGGGTGGAGAACTTCGGCTCCCTTTTCTGCTTGGCTATTAGAGATTTCTTTGCCAACTTCCTACCTCGCTATCAGTTTACGAAAGACATCCAAAAGTGGCGATATGTCCGCCTTTGCCGTGACAGCCCGCCCCCGCTGTTAGTTTCTGAAAGGCATCCCGATATGGCGGAGGAGCGCCTTGCCTTCCTCGTCAGTTCCGGCGCTGGTTACAATGGAAATATCCATCCCATGCACCATCTCAACCTTGTCGTAGTCTATCTCCGGAAATATGAACTGCTCCTTCAGGCCAAGAGTGTAGTTGCCCCTGCCGTCGAAGGCCTTTCCCGATACGCCCTTGAAGTCTCGTATGCGGGGGAGGGCAACATTCAAGAGCCTGTCCAGG
>JAJYGS010000095.1 GCA_021785055.1 Nitrospirota bacterium
GCCCGGGACGGGGTTGCAGCACCTGGAGAAGTGTATCATAATATCGTCCACGCCCTTTATCCGTACTCCCTTTTCCTTCTTCGGGACAATCTTCCTGGCGACCTTCCTGAGTATGGATTCGTCTCTCTTTTCCTCGGTAACGACCTCTTCCGGGAGTATGGGAAGTACGGCCTGGCGCGCGGAAATTTTACCGAAGCCTATCTCGCTGTATAGTTCGTCTATATCCCCGACCTTTGCCGCCTCGATTATTTTGCTTAAGTCCTGCAGTTTGTAGAGCTTCTGCGGGTTGATGTCCCTTTTCTTCAGTTCCTTCTCGAACAGGTCCCGGCCAAGCTCTATGCTCTGCTTCTCTTCTTCCTGCTTCAGCCAGTGGCGTACCCTCGTCCTCGCCTTCGAGGTCTTGACGAACTTCAACCAGTCCCGCGACGGGAAATGCCCCGGCTGCGTGACAATCTCCACCGTATCTCCGGTCTGCAACTCATACCGGATAGGGACCATCTTCCCGTTTACCCGCGCGCCCACGCATTGGTTGCCAACGTCCGTGTGGATGCTGTAGGCGAGGTCAACGGGGGTAGAGCCTTTGGAAAGTTCTTTTACGTCGCCCCGCGGAGTGAATACGTAGACCACCTCCGGGAAGAGGTCCACCTTTACGGTATCGAGGAACTCCTTCGAGTCGGTCAACTCCTTCTGATACTCCACGAGTTGCCTCAGCCAGGAAAATCGCTTCTCGTCCACCTCGGCTATGCGCCCTTTTTCCTTGTACTGCCAGTGCGCCGCGATGCCCTCCTCGGCCACCCTGTGCATCTCTTCCGTGCGTATCTGGAACTCCACCCGCTCGCCCTTCGGGCCGATAACGGTGGTATGCAGCGACTGATAGAGGTTTGACTTCGGCACGCCGATGAAGTCCTTGAACCGCCCCGGCACAGGCAGCCACAGCGAGTGTATCATGCCGAGGACGGCGTAGCAGTTGGCCTTGGTATCCGTGATTATCCGGAGCGCGCTGATGTCGTACATCTCGTCAACGGTGATGCCCTGTTTCAGCATCTTCTGGTAGATGCTGTAGTAGTGCTTCGGCCTCCCCAGGACGCGGCCGGACAGGCCGGTCTTTTCCATGTGCGCCCTGACGATTGCGATAAGTTCGTTTATATAGGCTTCGCGTTCCTCGCGCTTCTGGTTTATCCTGTGAACCAGTTCGTCGTAGACCTCAGGTTCCAGGTATTTCAGGCACAGGTCTTCAAGCTCCCACTTTATGCGTCCAAGCCCAAGGCGGTTGGCAAGCGGCGCATAAATATCCAGTGTCTCCTGGGCGATGGCCTTCCTACGCTCAGGCTTCAGGTGCTCAAGCGTCCGCATGTTGTGGAGCCGGTCGGCAAGCTTTATCAGTATGACCCGGATGTCCTTCGACATCGCCAGTATCATCTTGCGGAAGTTCTCGGCCTGGGCCTCCTCGCGCGTCTTGAACTCTATCCGGGCCATCTTTGTAAGGCCGTCTACTATCAATGCAACCTCGTCTCCGAAATATTCGCCTATCTCCTCGACGGTAGTATCCGTATCCTCGACGGTATCGTGCAGGAGTCCGCATGCGACAGTGATGTAGTCGAGCTTAAGCTCGGCGAGTATCCCGGCTACCTCTATCGGATGAACAAGATACGGCTCGCCAGAGAGCCGGCTTGCGCCCTGGTGCACTTTGGCGGAAAAGACATATGCCATCCTCAGAAAGTCGAGGTCCGCTTCCGGCTGATAGTCCTGTATCCTCTCCTGTATGTCCTCGAATCTCAGCATTGTCTGAAATGAATATCCCTGATGTTAAGCTGGAGAGTGCTCTCTCCCTGCCACTCGTTGGCGGACAGGGCAAATGCGGCATTTATAAAAACCTTCTTCATTGCAAGTCCCTGGTAGCGCTCACCCATGTTGAAGGCAATGGAGTTCAGGGCAAATCCGTCCTGGCCAAGCTTCATCCGGACATGGTTTTTCCCGACTATCTTCGGATACATCACGTGCAGAGGGCCGCTCTCAAATACCGGCTCCGGGTTCGCAGGGCCGAAGGGAGCAACGGATTTTATCTCGGAATAAACCTTCCAGTCCATATCCTTCAGCCTTACCTCGCTGTCTATCCGGAGCCACGGCACAAAATCCTCCGGCGTGAGAGCGCCTTTTACCGCCGCCTCGAACTTCTCCCTGAAGCGCTCCAGGTTTTCCTTTTTTATGGAGAGACCGGCTGCAAATTTATGCCCTCCGAACGCCTCAAGGAGATCGTTGCACTGGTCCAGACCCTGGTAGAGATTGTATCCCGGAATGCCCCTCGCCGAGCCTTTCCCGGTCTCGCCCGCCATTGAAATCAAGACCGTGGGACGATAAAATTCCTCGACGAGCCTGGATGCTACGATACCAATCACGCCCTGGTGCCATTCACGGGAATGAAGGACAATCGAACAATAATTATAATCCGGGGCGCACACGATCATCGACCTCGCATCGTCCAGTATTTTTTCCTCTATCTCCTGGCGCTCGCGGTTCATCGCCTCAAGGCCGTGAGCGATTTCTGCCGCCTCCTTCGGGTCGTCCGTCAGGAGAAGCCTTACGCCTGCCCCCGCCTCCCCAAGCCTTCCGGATGCGTTGAGCCTCGGGGCCATCTGGTAGCCGATCGTGCCCACGTTTAAATGCCCTTCTCTTACCAGGGCCACCTCTTTAAGCTTCTGAATCCCTGCCCTGCCGGATTCCTTCAAGATATTAAGCCCGTGTTTTACAAGTATCCTGTTCTCGCCCCGGAGCGGCACCACGTCCGCGACTGTACCCAGGGCAACAAAATCCAGGTATTTCAAAAGCGAGGCATCAATACCCGGCCCGGCCTTGTCCCTGCCGTCCAGCCCCGCTTTTATCGCCTGGACGAGCTTCAAGGCAATTCCCACCCCTGCGAGCCCCTTGAATGGGTATTCGCATCCGGGCAGGCGCGGATTAACCACGGCCAGGGCCTCCGGCAGCGTCTCAGGCGGCTCGTGGTGGTCGGTTATGATTACGTCAAGCCCCATCGCCCTTGCCGCTTCGATCTCAAGCACGGAAGAGATGCCGCAGTCTACGGTTACCACGAGAGAAGCGTCTTCGGCCTTTATTTTTTCAAGGGCGCTGACAGTTATCCCATAGCCCTCTTCGAGCCTTTTAGGGATATAATATTTTGCCTTTCTGCCTATGTCCTGGAAAAACCTTACGAGGAGCGAAGTGGCGGTAATACCGTCGGCATCGTAGTCTCCGTAAACGAATACCGTTTCGCTGCTTCTGATGGCATGGATTATTCTCCGGACGGCCTTTTCCATGTCCGGAAGAAGGAATGGTTCGTGCAGGTCCTCAAGCGAGGAGCGTAGGAATCTTTCGGCATGTTCGCTGCCGGTAATACCCCTGTTGACAAGAATTTTCGCAACGGTGTGGGATATACCCATCCCGGAGCAAAGGGCCTCCGTAACCGAATGAGGCGCCTCCCGCCTTATCCACCGCTTCTCCAGCAACTCTTGTCTCCCGGTATCGGCTTATGCCTTGGCCCTCGCTTTTTTGCCTTTCCTGCCTTTGGTTGATTTGCCCTTGCTACCGGACTGGGCGGATGCAGGCTGACCTGAAGCCTGTAGTCCTGCGGTATCCGGTTCGGTAAGCGGCTGAGCGGCTTCGGACATCACGGCCTTCTTAACGGGGGACTGGGATACCGCCGGGCCGGCGGGGGCGGCGGCAAGGCTTTTCGCATAGGCTTCCCGCACAGGCTGCTTGGTAAGCATGGACGCTTTTATCAGGCGACTGCCCTTCTTGCCCCTCCAGACGTAGAGTATGGGGCTCGCCACGAATACCGAGGAGTATGTGCCTACGACAACGCCGCAGAGCATGGCGAATGCGAAATCGTGCAGTACCTGGCCGCCGAATATGTAGAGCGAGAGCACGGCCAGGAATACCGTAAGGGATGTGACAACCGTCCTGGAGAGGACTTCGTTGATGGAAAGATTTATGATGTCCATCAGGTTTTCCTTCTGGCGCATCTTGAGGTTTTCCCTTATCCGGTCGAACACCACGACCGTGTCCGTGAGCGAGTAGCCCGCGAGAGTCAGGAGCGCGGTTACAACGAGGAGGGTTATTTCCTTGTGCAGAATAAAAAACACGCCGAGCACCGCGAGCACGTCGTGCAGAGTGGCGACGGTTGCGGCTATGCCGAATTTCCATTCAAACCGGAACCCGATATAGATTATGATACCCGCAAAGGACAGTATTATGGCCCATAGCGCAGTCCGCTGGAGCGCTTGGCCGACTGTCGGGCCTATGGCGGAGCTTGAGTCAACGCGGCTTGGGTTGTCAGGGAAGGCCTTCGTAAACGCGGCCTGGATGCGGCCGATAACGTTCTCCACCGGAATGTTAAGCTTCTTCACCCGCACGAAGAGCTTGGTCTTGTCCGTAAAGGACTGTATCTCGGCATCCCTGAAACCGGCGGCATCCAGCGCAGCCCTCGCCTTTTCCAGCTGCACCGGCTTGGCGAACACCAGGTTCGCCGATGCCCCGCCCGTGAAGTCTATTCCCATGTTCGCCCGACCCAGGGCTATCATCACGAGACATATAATACCGAGCGACGACAGGACAAGAGATACGCCGAACGCTATCTTCCTTAAGCCCAGGAAGTTGATGTCTGTTTTTTTGATAAGTTCCATTTAAGAAAGCCTCCGGATTTATATGCTTAGCTTTTCGAGTTTTTTCCTGGAAGTCCAAAGGTCGAACACGACCTTCGTCCCGACGAGCGCGGTGAATAGATTGATCATTATACCCAGAGACAGAGACACCGCAAAACCCTTTATCGGCCCCGTGCCGAACTGAAAGAGCACCGCCGCCGTGATGAGCGTTGTCACGTGAGAGTCGAGAACCGTGGTGAACGCCTTATTATAGCCGCCGTCTATGGCCGCTCGTACGGTCTTGCCCGTCCTGAGCTCCTCGCGTATCCTCTCGAATATCAGGACGTTGGAATCCACGCCCATGCCGATGGTAAGGAGTATGCCTGCAAGGCCGGGCAGGGTCAGGGTCGCATTAAGAAGGGCCAGGGCGCCTATCAGGACTACTACGTTCAGTATTACGGCAAAGTCCGCTATCACGCCTGAGAGCCTGTAATATACCGCCATGAAGATTACCACGAGCAGCGTCCCGAGTATTATCGCCTTCTTCCCGGCCTGGATGGAGTCGCTGCCAAGCGTCGGGCCGACGGTCAGGTTCTGTAGAGGTTTCAGGGGCGCCGGGAGCGCGCCTGCCCGCAGGACTATGGCCAGGTCTTTTGCCTTCGCCTCCGTAAAGTTGCCGCTTATCGACCCGTTTCCGCCGCTTATTCTCGTTTGTATAACCGGCGCGGAGTAAATGTTGTTATCCAGGATGATGGCCATCCTCTTGCCGATATTAGCCGCCGTAGTCTGATCGAATATCCTTGCGCCGGTAGAGTCCAGCTTGAAATCCACTTCCGCTTCCTTTGTGCGGGGGTCAATGCCCACCCTCGCCTCCCGGAGAACGTCGCCGGTCATTATGGCGTCCTTCTTCACGAGATACGGCCTTTTGGATATTGCGCCCGTAGAACTGTCTACTATGCGCTGGAAGAGTATCTCGTCTCCTGCGGGGATTTTGTCCTTGTACTGCGCAAGGATGGAATCCGCATCGGATGCCGGGACGCTGTCCGGGAGCGGCGGAGTAAGCTGCGCCGTTTCGTCGAGCATCTTGAACTCAAGCTGGGCCGTCTTGCCTATAAGGTCAAGCGCCCTCTGCGTATCCTTTACGCCGGGGAGCTGGATGAGTATCTGGTCTGCGCCCTGCTGGACGATTACCGGCTCCGCCACGCCGAACTGGTCTATCCTGTTCCTTATCGTCTCGACAGCCTGGGTGACGGAGTTTTTCTTTATCCTCTCAGCCTCCGCGCTCTTGAGTGCGAAAACGACCTTGTTTCCCTCCTGTGAAGTCTTGTCCAATACCCCAAGGTCTTTTGCGATGGAGAGTAATTTATCCATGTCCGAGGGGTTCTGAAGGTCCGCTTCGATTGCCGTGGGAGATGTCTGCTTAACATCGACAAGGGCAATTTTCTTGTCCGCGGCCTCGTTCCTGATGCTCCCCGCCAGGCGCCCGGTAAAGGACTCTACGGCCTTGTCGGACTCGACCTGGTATACGAGGTGCATGCCTCCCTGGAGGTCAAGCCCCAGGGTTATTTTGTTTCCCGGCCACCAGCCCGGAAGGTCTCCGCGCACGCCCGGCAGACTTGGCAGGAATATAATAAGCGCGATGGTAACCACCGCCGCGACCAGTATCAACCTCCACGTAAGACTTTTGTTCATAAAGGAAAATACCTCCGGTTTTTAAGATTATGACCCGAAAGGTTTATAATAAAACAAAACGGGGGAGATTGCAAGGGCAAAGGAAGGAGCAGTGAAACGGACGGTATCCGGGGCTTTGCTATGTTTTTATGCCGAATATTATGTTTATCGGGTTGCCGCCGACCATAAAGTGTTTTCCGGAAAGCTCTTTTGATCGCGAAACGGAGGCGGTCGTTATGTCGAAGGCGTAACCGTAATCCTTCATGAACTGAAGCGCCTCGGAGAAATTCTCCAGGGTGACGACATTCGCCACCAGCCTCTTCCCGGTCTTCAGCCTTTCGTCAACATAATGAAGGATTTCGGTAAGCTGGCCGCTGCTCCCGCCGATGAATACTACATCAGGGTCCGGCAGGTTTACAAGCGCCTCAGGCGCGTCTCCGGATACGGGCTCTACTCCGGACGCCTGGAAGCGCGCTATATTCTTCTTTAGGTACGCGAGTTGTTTTATGTCCTTCTCCACAGCGAACACCTTCCCCGGAAGGACGAACGGTTCCGCCTCGATGGACACCGAACCGCTTCCGGCGCCGATGTCCCACATGATATTGCCCCTGTCCGGCCTCAGCTTCGACAGCGCTATAGCCCGGACCTCCGCCTTGGTTATCATGCCTTCGCGGTGGGCGAACTGAAAATCCGGTATTCCGAGCGTCTTTGAATAAATCCTCTCTCCGCCCTCTTCGGCCTTTTCCTTCTTTATTATCATCACGTTCATCGGGGAGAACCGCTTCTGCGCCGTTTCCTGAAGGTCTCCCTCGAAAAGGCTCGCATTCTCAAGCCCCAGATTTTCGCAGACGTATACCTTCCTCTCCTGGATGCCGTTTTTAATCAGGAAGCCCGCAACCTTGTCAGGACTGTTCTTGTCGTCCGTGAAGACGCCGACCTTGTCTCGCATTAAGGCGGCCTTTACGACGTCGTCCAGGTTCCTGCCGCCGTGCACGCTTATTATCTCCGCGTCTTCCCATGTCTCCCTGGCGAGCGCGAACGCCCACTGCATGGAACTCACGGCGGGCGTAATGACCAGGTCTTCCTTTATGAAGTTTTTAAGGAGATAGCCTGTGATTCCGTAGAGGTTCGGGTCTCCCGACGCAAGGACTACGGTTTCCTGCTTCTTCCTCTTCTTTATCACGTCCACGACCTTGAAGAGGTCGGCCTTAAGGGAGTATTTGCGGGATTCGGGAATATCCGGGAGCTGTTTTAAGTGTCTCTCGCTCCCTATGACAAGCTTTGCATCCTCTATTATCTTAAGCGAATCCCCCGACAATCCCCTTATACCCTCAATACCCACGCCTATTACATTTATCATACGGGCTTCCCCTCATAGTCCATCATCAGGCACTCGAAATCTATCTTGCCGCCCAGTATTTCCCTTGCGGTGTTGCCGACCATCTCCCGGATGCGGTCAAACAGTTCCTTGCCGCCTGCGGTCTTGTACAGGTCAAGGAAAACCTCCCTCGCGGTATTCCCAGTCCGTATAGAATCCACCTTCTTTTTCTGAAGGCCGAGTTCCAGGGCCAAATCCGCCAGGAAGCCCAGCTCAAGCGATGAGTCCCTTACATGCGTCCTCGTTGCGCCCATGGCTATCTTCACGAGTTTGCCGAACTGGCCGACTATGGTCACTTTCGCAAAACCTCGCTTCCTGGCCTCCGCCAGGGAAAATCCGACATGGTCCCCCATCTGCACGAAGGCCTCCTGCGGGAGCTTCAGGACGTTCATCGCTGCGGCCTCGCTCGTCCTGCCGGGGGTTAGCACGACGTGAGTAACTCCGCAGGCCCTCGCAACGCTCATAGAAGCGATTACGGTATCCGTCCATGCCTTTGTCGAAATCGGCTCCACGATACCGGTAGTGCCGAGTATGGAGATGCCGCCTATTACCCCAAGCCTCTGGTTCAGCGTCTTTTTTGCAAGCTCCTCGCCGCGCGGGACGAAAATGGTCGCCTCAAGGCCCAGCGGACAATCTGTGTCCCGGAGCGCCTTTGCAAGCTCGTCCTTTATCATCTTCATCGGCACGGGGTTTATGGCAGGCTGACCGACAGGCACCGTCAGGCCGGGTTTTGTAACCGTTCCGATGCCCTGGCCCCCTTTTACGACTACGCCGAACCCTTTGGTATAAAATCTTACCTCACAACATATCTCCGCGCCGCCGGTGATATCCGGGTCGTCTCCGGCGTCTTTAATGACGCAGGCAAGAGCGGTGTCGTTCTCGTATTTGAACCGGTGAACCTTGAAATCGGCCCTCTGGCCGCCCGGCAGGGTTATGTCCACCGTTTCCAGGCCCTGCTCGTTTATCAGGACATACGCGGCAGCCTTTGCCGCCGCAGCCGCGCACGAACCGGTCGTAAAACCGCGTCTTAGCTCAACCCCCTCCTTCTTCCTCGGCGCCGTTTTTTCCCGGGGCGATGTCATCATCGTTGTCGTCTCCTTCTATCCTGTAGCCTTCCTCAGCCCAGGTGCCCAAATCTATAAGTTTGCAACGCTCGCTGCAGAAGGGTCGATAGGGATTTTCTTCCCATTCCACGGGTTTCCTGCAGATCGGGCAGAGCAAATATGTGCCTCATTCTTAATACGGCAAAGTGCTACGGTAAAAAAATTGAATATATATAAAATTAATCAGGGTTTGAGGGAATTGTCAATGCAAAAAACGAATACCGCAAAAGATAAATGGACGCTATAAATAAAAAAGGGCCGGTCTCGCGCCGGCCCTTCACGATTTTATCCCGTATAAGAATCAGAACGAACTCGCTTTCTGCCTGTTCTGGACGATGGTCTTGTCCACTATACTTCCGCAGTTAAGGCATTTCCAGCCGTAAAAGGTAATAAAATAATCAGCAAACCTCTGGGAAATCATCAATCCACCGCACTTTGGACATTTCATAATAGACCCCCCCCTTTTTCTATTATTACGTACCGCGGTAAATTCCGCGCTTTCCAAACTGTAATCAACTACACTTGCCTTTTAATAGTAGCAAGCACCGTGCCAAACCAAATAGAATTTAATCTTTACCAGTTAAATCAATTGGTTACAAGAATACAACCGGGCGAGAGAATGCTAAACAGGTTTGCTAAACGTCATTATTTTGACGGGAATTTAACCAATTATTAAGCGTTTTTCCTAATTTCGTTTGATTCTAATGAGTTTACAGGTTGTCAAAATTTTGGCGGAGCCTCCGCCATTCCGTACAGCGCCTCGTCCAGGTCTTTTAAAAGCTTTTTAAATTCTCCGCCCCACCTCATCGACGAAGAGAAAAGCCGCTCCCTCATTGAATTCACTTCAGGGACATCAGACCTTATGGCGCTCATGGCGCCGTCGATTAATGTATACCTTTCCAGCATGAGCAAGGCCTTGGCCTCGGCAAAAAATTTAAGCGCGCCTCCACGCGCATCCATAATTTTCCGGTTGATTTCCGGGTCGTGCGACGTATTGCCCGCTTTTACAAGACCCCATATCTCGCTAACCATTTCATAAAGCGCGGAATATTCGACGCCCCGGACACCGCGCCTCCACTGCAATACCCACTCGTTCCGCCAGTACCACAGGAAATTACGTTCGCCGAATGCTATGAAATCGCTTGCCGCCGCCATCATCTCGCGGGCCGCTTCGGCTCCCTCGGCAGAGATTTTATAGCCTTTTTTATACCCCGTATCCGGCAGACCGTTCCTCGACTTGCGCGTGAAAGGCTTAAGATATTCTATGACATTCAAAAGCGCAAGATTACCTTTCCGGCTCCCAGGCGTCTCAAGGTGCGGATAGCTTAAAAACAGCCTTCCGTCGCCACTATGCCCTTCAATTATTGCCGGTTCCCCCTCAAGAGAGGCAGGATTAAGGTTAATACCATACTTTCCCTCCCACTTATGCCAATTCTCGACATCCGACGCCGGCAGGTCCGCAAGCGCGAAATCACGCCCGGGACGCCCGTATCGCGCGATTATCCGGCTGTCCCCCCCGTCAAGGTCGAACTGGCCGGGCCACCACACATGAAATAAACGCGGAGACCTTATCCCCTTCCAGAACGGATGCGCGAGGCTATCCGGAACAAGGTTTATTTCACCGCTGAAGGACGGAATACGCCGTTTCGTCGGTACGCGCTTTATATCAAGCAACCCAAGCCCGTCAGGCGTATTGAGCGCAAAACCGGCCCCGCCGCATATGCCGAGGTAGCTCCCGCCGCCCGCTACAAAATCCCTGATTGCCTCTTTTCCGTCCTGCCCCAGCGTGGCTGTCTTGTCCGATGCCCAGCCGCCCGGAACTACCAGTAAATCGAAATATTCGAGCGCTCCCTCGCGTATATGGCCGGAGGTCAGGGAATGGACTTTCACACCGAGTTTACGGAGAGTCCTCAGTAGAATAAGGCCCCAGAGGTATGATTCGTCCCGGTATAAGGCTATTTTCAGCATGTAGTTATCCTACAGGCGGACGGGGAAATTTTCAACAAATAATCAATGCGCCCGGCTAAATTGGCGAAGCGCTCTGCAAATGAAAAAAGTGTTGATATATATGCCCAATAACGTATTATATAGGTTCCGGGCGGATAAAATATAAAAGGAGGCTCCTTTGGCGTATAAAGACCTGCGCGAGTTTATAAAAGCGCTCGAATCCCGCGGCCTGTTAAGACGAATCAGAACCGAGGTAGACCCGTATCTTGAGATTACCGAGATAACCGACCGTGTTTCCAAGGAAAAAGGGGCGAAGAACACCGCGCTTTTATTCGAGAACGTGAAAGGGGCGAATATCCCCGTCCTGACCAACGCGCTGGGCTCTATGGAGCGCATGTCCCTTGCGCTTGGGGTGAATAACCTTGACGAAACAGGCGCAAGAATAAGGTCCCTGCTCGACCCGACACAGCTGTTTCCCGGCCCTGGGGCGGGGTTTATGGAGAAGCTTTCCGTCCTTCCGAAACTGAACGAGATTTCGTCTTACTTCCCCAAGACCGTAAAGAAGGCCCCCTGCCAGGAAGTCGTCCTTACGGGCGAGCAGGTGGATTTAACCAAATTCCCGGTGCTGACCTGCTGGCCGGGCGACGGCGGCCCGTTCGTTACGCTCCCGATGGTCGCGACGGTAGACCCGGTTTCCGGCATAACGAACCTCGGCATGTACCGCCTGCAGGTATTCGACAAGAACACCACCGGCATGCACTGGCACAAGCACAAGGACGGCGCGCGGCATTATGCGCATTACGAGGGCGCGGGCAAAAGGATGGAGGTCGCCGTCGCTATCGGCGCGGACCCTGCGACGATTTACGCATCCACGGCCCCGCTTCCTCCGGCGGCGGGAGAGTATCTGTTTTCAGGATTCCTCCGGCAGGAGGCGCTGGAGGTCGTTCAGTGCAAGACCGTGGACGTCCGCGTCCCGGCGCATGCGGAGATTGTTCTGGAGGGATACGTAAACCCCGGCGAGCGGCGCATCGAAGGGCCGTTCGGAGACCACACCGGCTACTATTCATTGGCGGACGAATATCCCGTCTTTCACGTCACAGCCGTCACGCACAGGAAGGACTGCATCTATCCCGCGACAGTCGTCGGACGCCCGCCGCAGGAGGACGCATACATCGGCAAGACGACGGAACGAATTTTTCTCCCGCTTCTTCAGATGATAGCTCCGGACATACTCGACATCGACCTCCCCATCGAGGGCGTGTTTCACAATAACGTCATCGTGAAGATAAAAAAATCCTTCCCCGGCCACGCGCGCAAGGTCATGCACAACATCTGGGGCACGGGGATGATGATGCTCTCCAAGTTCATAATCGTCGTGGATGCGGACGTGGACGTGCACGACTACTCCGAGGTCGCCTGGAAAGTGATGAACCACGTAGACCCGAAGCGCGACACGGTATTCGTGGACGGCCCGATGGACATGCTCGACCACGCCTGCCCAATACTCGGCTACGGCAGTAAGATGGGCATCGACGCCACGAAGAAATGGCCCGGCGAAGGCTTCACCCGGCAGTGGCCGGACGAGATAAAGATGGACCCGGAGGTGATGAAGCGGGTGGATGAGAAGTGGGGAGAATTGGGGTTATAAATTTGGCTTCGACCCAATTGTAGGGGCCGTACCAAGCGGAGCGTGTGTCGGCCCTGAATTAACTACTGTAATTTCGCCGCAAGACCGTTTGGGATCGCTTAATGTAATATTAAATGGAGGAGCAAGATTAAGAGATTTAAGTTAATAATATATGTTTTTAAAAAGGGCCGACACATGGGTCGGCCCCTACAATACGGTAACAAATGATTAAACGCATTAAAATAATCCTTGAGATGATAAAGTTCCCGCACACGATATTCGCGCTGCCGTTCGCGTTCACGGCAGCGGTGCTTGCGGCACAGGGGCTTCCGTCGTGGCGGCAGATATTATGGATAATGGTCGCAATGGTCGGCGCGCGCTCCGGCGCGATGGGCATGAACCGCCTGCTGGACGCCGATATTGACGCAAGGAACCCGCGGACGAAGACGCGCGCGATACCCGCCGGACTTCTGACAAAGGCGCAGGTCGGTGTGTTCAGCCTGGCATCGTACGCCCTGCTCGTGGTGGCAGCATATATGTTAAACCATTTATGTTTCATTCTCTCGCCGATAGTCATCGTCGTCCTGACATTTTACTCAATCACGAAACGATTCACCTGGGCGTCGCATTTATTCCTTGGATTAGCCCTCGGCCTCGCCCCCGTCGGCGCATGGGCGGCGATACGCGGGACGATAGATTTTCCCGCCGTGATTCTCGCGCTGTCGGTGCTCGCGTGGGTCGCCGGGTTCGACATCCTCTATGCATTACAGGACCTGGAATTCGACAGAAGCGAAGGGCTTCACTCCATCCCGCGTTATCTTGGCATAAATAATTCTTTATGGGTATCTCGTCTCCTGCACGCGCTTGCCGTTGCGGGACTTCTCGCAATATACCGCCAGATGGGACTCAATTTCCTCTATCTCGCGGGCGTGATTGCGGCGGCTGGGATGCTGATATATGAACACATGCTTATACGTGGCGGGGACTTGAGGAAGCTCGACGCGGCGTTCTTCAACATGAACGGCTATATCAGCGTAACGGTATTCATCTTCACCGCCGGTGCGGTATTATTGAGGTCATATGTGTAGATATATAGTCGCCATAAGCGGGGCGTCGGGAAGCGCATACGGGCTTTCCGTAATCAAGGGCCTTGCGGATGCGGGGCACGAGGTCATCGTCACGGCAAGCCGCGAAGGCATTCTCATAATGAAGGACGAGACCGGCGTGGATATTTCCGGGATGAATAGCGCCGCCGGGATAATCGCCGAGAAGTTGGGAATAGATAAAAAATCAATTATATTTTATCCCGAAGACGACCTCCATGCGCCTATTTCCAGCGGCTCCTTCGAGACCTCCGGGATGGTAATCGCACCGTGCTCCATGAAGACGCTCTCCGGGGTCGCAAACGGATACGCAAACAATTTAATCGAACGCGCGGCGGACGTGATGCTGAAGGAGCGCCGGGCGCTGGTGCTGATTCCGCGCGAGACGCCGATTTCCGCAATACACCTTGAGAACATGCTGAAGCTCGCACGCCTGGGTGTCCATATCCTTCCCGCCATGCCGGGATTTTACAACAAGCCGAAGACGATTCAGGATATAATAGATAATGTGTCCGGGCGCGCGCTTGACCTTATTGGCATAAACAATGATTTATATAGAAGATGGAAATGAAGAATACATTCAGGTCCGGGTTCGTTGCTATTATCGGGCGTCCTAACGCGGGGAAGTCAACGCTTCTGAACGCCCTTGTCGGCGAAAAGATTTCAATCGTCTCCGACAGGCCCCAGACGACGCGGAACCGCATCACCGGCATCCTGACTCTGCCGGATGCGCAAGTCATATTCCTCGATACCCCAGGCCTGCACAGGCCAAAGGGACTTCTGAACGAGTATATGGTCAATACGGCGAAGGAGGCGTGCGAGGAAGTAGATATAATTCTGTTTATGGTCGAGGCGGATAGAAATCCCGGAGCCGACGAAAAAGAGATAATCGAGTTCCTGAAAGGGCTGAAAACCAAGGTCTTTCTCGTGATAAACAAGATTGACATTGTACGAAGGGACTCGCTTCTGTCGCTTATAAATAAATATTCGTCTATGTATAATTTCTCCGAGATAATCCCGGTCTCGTCGCTTAAGGGAGAAAACGTCTCCGACCTTAAGGACACCATAATCGGCTGTCTCCCGGAAGGGCCGCAATATTACCCGGAAGACGAGATGACGGAGCAGCCGGAGCGCTTTATCGCCGCCGAGATCATACGCGAAAAGATATTCAGGATGACCGGCGACGAAGTGCCTTATTCCACCGCCGTCCTTGTAGAGGAGATGAAGGAGCGCGGCGAGAAGATATTCACGAGGGCCGATATATATGTCGAAAAAGACTCGCACAAAGGCATAATAATCGGCGCCAAAGGGCAGATGCTCAAAAAAATTGGCCAGGCCGCAAGGCGCGATATCGAGAGGCTCCTGGGCACCCCGATATACCTGGAGCTTTGGGTCAAGGTAAAGAGCGACTGGCGCGAAAAGCCCGGCGCGCTTCGGGAAATGGGCTATAAATAAATGCGCGTGCTGCTGGTCAATACCCCCTCGGACAATGCCTTCACGAAGGTAGGTTTTATCGTCCCGCCCCTTGGGATTGCCTACATCGCCGCGACTCTGCGCGATGCGGGCCACGAAGTAGAAATCCACGACTTCAACGTCGAATACGCGCCCCCGGATTATTCGCGTTTCGATCTGGTCGGTATATCCGGCGATACCTGCCGCCATAAAAAGTTAACGGATATAGCATTGCAGGCCAGGGCCGCAGGCGCGGCTGTCATGGCCGGCGGGCCGCACGTTACCTTCATGGACGAAGAGACATTGCGCGAAGGCGGCGCGGATTATGTCCTTCGCGGGGAAGCGGAAGAGACGGCAGTCGAGCTTGCGGATGCCCTGGAAAGAGGGGATGGTCCAGGCGGCATCCCAGGCGTATCATACATCAAAAACGGCTCATTCGTCAGAAATCCCGACCGTAACCCTCCGTATGACCTCGACGCGCTGCCATACCCCGCGCGCGACTTGCTGAAGATGGCCAGGTATAGAAGTCTTGAAATGGCGAAGAGGACAATAACTTCCATCGTATCGTCGAGGGGATGTCCAAGCGGATGCCGTTTCTGCGCCTCGCACAAGTACGCGGGACGCAAATGGAGGCCGCGTTCCGTTGACAGTCTTATGACGGAGATACGGCTTGTCGTGGGGACGTACGGATACGGCGGAGTGGCATTCGTAGACGATAACTTCACCATAGACCCGCGCCGGGTAATAAGCCTGTGCCGGAGGATCATCGACGAAGGATTGGACATACGCTGGTGGTGTTTTTCGCGCGTCGATAATATACTCCGTAACCCGGAAATGGTGGAATGGATGGGCCGCTCCGGGTGCAGGTATGTCTTCATGGGCATAGAATCGGCAAACCAGGCGGTGCTGGATAAATTCGCAAAAAGAACGGATCCTGAAATGGCGAAAAAAGCGGTAGACCTTTTGCGTAAGAACAGGATAGAAACGCTTGCCGCATATATCCTTGGCGCGCCGGACGAAACGCGGGAGATGATAGAGAATACGATTAAATTTTCAATAAAGCTTAAGACGGGCGGAGTGCAGTACACGCTGCTCACGCCTTTTCCCGGCACGGAGCTATGGCAGGATATGTCCG
>JAJYGS010000105.1 GCA_021785055.1 Nitrospirota bacterium
CCTGCCGGAGGTTACCGTAAAGATGAGAGTCGGGGGCGAGAGCGGCAAAAGCCTCATGAACATTATCAGGGCCAACGCGGAGGTCAGGCGGGCGTGGCTTGAAAACGGACTGAAGCCGCCCCCGCTTATCTACTTGAGAAAACCGTTATCCAAGCTAAGGCAGCTGGCGTTAATCCGGAGGCGGGAAAAATGAAGAAACGCGCACTGGTTTCGGGGATTACCGGGCAGGACGGCGCATACCTGGCGGAGCTGCTCCTAAAGAAAGGCTACGAGGTGCACGGCATAAAGAGACGCGCATCGCTCTTAAACACGGACAGGATAGACAGGTTCTATGTTGACCCGCATGAAGGCAATACGGACTTCCGCCTGCACTACGGGGACATGACCGATTCTACTAACCTCATAAGGATAATCCAGGAAGTCCAGCCGGACGAGATATACAACCTCGCCGCCCAGAGCCACGTGCAGGTATCTTTCGAGACGGCGGAATACACGGCGAACGCGGACGCGCTCGGGACGCTCAGGATGCTTGAGGCGTTACGGATACTCGGCATGTCGGGTTCCGTGCGCTTCTACCAGGCATCGACAAGCGAGCTTTACGGGCTCGTCCAGAAAACTCCGCAGGACGAAAGGACGCCTTTTTATCCGAGGAGCCCTTACGCGGCGGCGAAGCTCTACGCCTATTGGATTGCCGTCAACTACCGCGAGGCTTACGGCATCCATGCGTCGAACGGCATACTCTTCAACCACGAATCCCCGCTTCGGGGCGAGACCTTCGTCACGAGAAAAATAACCAGGGCGGTCGCGAGGATAAAGACGGGGCTTTACGGAAAGCTGTACCTCGGCAACCTCGACGCAAGGCGGGACTGGGGACATGCCCGCGATTACGCGGAAGGGATGTGGATGATACTCCAGCACCCCTATCCCGACGATTTCTGCCTCGCCACGGGCGAGAACCACTCCGTCAGGGAATTCGTCGAGCTTGCGTTTAGGGAGGCCGGAATCGACATCGTCTGGGAGGGAGAGGGAGCAGGCGAGAGGGGGCTTAATGCCGCAACCGGGAATGCGCTTATTGAAATCGACGAGAGGTATTTCAGGCCGACCGAGGTGAACGCGCTCCTTGGCGATTCTTCCAAGGCCAGGTCAGTCCTGGGCTGGAGTCCAAAGGTGAGCTTTGGTGAGCTTGTGCGCGAGATGGTCCGGGCGGATTTGATGGAAGCGGAAAAAGAGGCCGTATTAAAACAAAACGGTTATGAGATTTTAAACTGCCATGAATAAGGGCGCTGTGCTTGCGAGGCCGAAGTGATAAGAATCTGGGGCCGGGTGCTTAACGGGAACGTCCTCTGGATTGCGCTGGCCGACATCTTCATTTTCTTTTCTGCCGTTATCCTCGCCGTCTTTGTGAGGCTGGAACCGGACGAGGCACGCTTCTATGCGGCGGGACACCTTCTGCCCATCGGGTTCCTGCCGCTCGTTTTTTTTATATGTTTCATAATCGCAGATTTATACGACCTGAAGAAGGATTTCAGGAGCGCCCGCCACCTTCTTAACGTCCTCGCCGCATGCGCAGCCGCCATGCTCATATCCGCCGCCCTGTTTTATTCCTCGATGCAGTATCTCGGCAGGGGCGTGTTCGCCGTCTCAGGCGTCCTTATATTCCTCTCCGCATCGCTCGTAAGGTCCGTCTCGACGTCGCTCGGCTCGAAAGAGCGCTGGCAGAAAAAGGTTTTAATCGTCGGCGCCGGAGCCGCCGGAGAAAAGCTCCTGAACACCGCGGCGGAGAATCCGGGCTGCGGCATACACGTCGTCGGTTTCGTCGACGACGACCCGTCCAAGACCGGCAA
Organism: Nitrospirota bacterium; assembly: GCA_021785055.1. Lineage (GTDB taxonomy): Bacteria > Nitrospirota > JACRHJ01 > JACRHJ01 > JACRHJ01 > JAKAHE01. The sequence continues at coordinate 1,845 of JAJYGS010000105.1, forward strand.
GACCGTGCGCGGGAAGCCCGTATACGGGACCTGCGACGAACTTATCGAGGTGTCCGGCAGGCTGAACGCGGACATAGTCGCCGTATGCGTGACGGGCTGCAAGAGCGACAGCCTCGCCAGGAACCTCGTCAACTGCCATTACAACCACATCACGGTGATGGACATGCCGAGCGTCTTCGAGGCAATAACCGGGAAGCTCCCGCTGGACAGCATCGCGAACGACTGGCTGCTGACCAGCGCGATTTCCGGCAGCCGTGGAGCCTACAGGAAGACCAAGAGGTTTCTCGACATAATTTTCTCGCTTCTTCTGCTGTATATTTCGTCGCCCGTGGCGCTCGCTGCGGCCGTTGCCTTGAAGCTCGATTCAAGGGGCGGGCTTTTCTACAAACAGGAGCGCATCGGGATGAACTTCAGGAAGTTCAAAATCCTGAAGTTCAGGACCATGATTTATAACGCGGATAAAGGCAGGGAGCCGACCCCGGCGGTAAAGAACGACCTGAGGATAACGCGGGTGGGGCGGATAATAAGGAAACTCCGGATAGACGAGATTCCACAGCTTATAAATGTCCTCATGGGCGATATGAGTTTTGTGGGCCCAAGACCCGATATAGAGAACATCGTGACGGCGCTCAACAGGGAGATACCGTCATACGGCTACCGGCTGACCGTCAAACCCGGCATTACCGGCTGGGCGCAGGTATGTCATTCCCCCGCCGTTACAAAAGAGGAGTTCGTGGAAAAGCTGCGCTACGACCTCTACTACATAAAGAACATGTCTATCCTGCTGGACATGCTTATCGTGCTGAAGACCATACGCACCGTAATCACCTGCGGCGGACATTAATCAGCTCTGTTGGGGAGGGAATGCTCCCTCCCTCGATGGAGGCATGAAGGGAATCTTGTTGACTATAAAATTGTAATTATTTATGATTGCCTCTGGAGAAAAAAATCTGGAGGCGGCGATGAGAATAAAGCTTATAATGCCGGCATGGCCCAAGTCCTCCCTATGGGGAAAGATGGGCTCCGGAATTCCTTCCCTGTCCCTTGCCACGGTCGCGGCCCTCACCCCGCCGGAACACGAAGTCAGCATCATCTACGACGAAAAAGGCCCCATAGACTACGACGACCCCGTGGACGTCGTGGGCATGACCGGCATGACGCCGGTATCGAAGCGCGCCTATGAAATATCAGCCGAGTTCAGGAAGCGCGGCGTGTTTACCGTCATGGGCGGCATCCACGCCACGATGGTCCCGGAGGAGGCCGCGCTCCATTTCGATTCCGTCGTAGTCGGCGAGGGCGAGCGCACCTGGCAGGCCCTGCTTCGGGATTACGAAAAAGGGCGGGACAACGTGAAGAAATTCTACAAAAACGACGGTCTCATCGACCTAGAGACCGAGTCTCCCGTCCCGCGCCTGGACTACTACAAAAAGCAGGGCTTCTTCCTGCCGAACATCATCCAGACTACGCGCGGCTGCCCGTTCAACTGCGAGTTCTGCACGGTAACGAAGTTCTTCGGACGCTCCTACCGCCACAAATCGCACGCTCAGGTGGTGAAAGAGATAGAGGCGATGGATAGGGACAGGTTTCGCGGCAACGAGGTATTTTTCTGCGACGACAATATCGTCGCGAACAGGAATTTCCTGATGCGGATGTGCGACGACGTAACGCCGTTCAAGATAAACTGGTACGCCCAGAGCACTGCGGCTGTCGCGGACGACGACGAAGTCTTAAGGAAGATGGAGCAGGCCGGGTGCAAGGTGCTCTTCGTCGGGTTCGACTCGCTGAACCAGGAATCCTTGGACGGCATAGACAAGGGCCATAACGTGGTGGAGAAGTATGCGACGGTGGTGAAGAAATTCCACGACAGAGGCATCAGCATACACGGCTCGTTCATGTTCGGCTTCGACCACGACAGGATGGACGTGTTCCGGAAGTTCATAGACTTCGGGATGAAGGTGAAGCTCGATGCCGCGTTCCTGACGATAGTTACTCCGTTTCCCGGCACGCGCATCCACGAGAGGCTCAAGGCCGAGGGCCGTATCTTCGACTACGACTGGGAGCACTACGACATATCGACGGTCGTTTATCAGCCCGCGAACCTCACGGTGAAAGACCTCCAGGAAGGCTACTGGTGGATGTTCCGGGAATTCCATACATACCCCAACATCTTCAAGCGCCTCTGGGGCAATACGCCCTCCTGGCTCATCAACCCCGGCTCCAACATGGTATTCAAGGTCTTCGGCGGCAGGACGTTCCCGAAGGTGAAGGATAAAGAACGGTTTATCAATGTCTGACGGCAGCCGGGAAACCTCCGACCGCGTTACGGAACGCGGGATTCTTCCGGGACTTGCGACCGGGCGTCTCGGGCGGCGTATAATCTATTTCGATTCCACGGACTCCACGAACGCCAGGGCATCAAAATTAGCAAGCGAAGGCGCGCCGGAAGGGACGCTTGTAATCGCGGAGCATCAGACCGCAGGCCGTGGCCGCCTGGGGCGGAAATGGGAATCTCCGCCCGGCGTGAATTTATATTTCACCCTGATATTGCGCCCTGAAATCCCGCCCGCAGCCGCGCCCATGATAACGCTTGCCGCCGCCGCGGCGTTGACGAAGGCCGTCCGCGCGCTCTACAACCTTCCCGCCGCGATAAAATGGCCGAACGACATGCTCATCGGTTTTAAAAAGGCCGCCGGGATACTCACGGAGATGAACGCGGAGCCTGGGCGCGTCCGGCACGTGCTCCTGGGGGTCGGCGTGGACGTGAACATGACGCGGGAAATGTTCCCGGAAGAGATACGAGACATATCGACTTCCATTTATATCGCACGCGGGGAGAAGGCGAACCGGGCGGAGCTTCTGAGGCGGTTTCTTTTTGAAATGGAGACGCTCTACGATAACATCGTTTCCGGCAGAAAAGAGGTTGTTCTTGACGCCTGGCGCTCTCTTTCCTGCACGCTCGGCAGGCGCGTAACCGTCAAGGGGCTATGGGGAGAGCGCACCGGGACGGCCACGGACATCGACGGCTCCGGGGGCCTTGTAATCGAAGACGACGGCGGAAAGCGCGAAACGGTTATCAGCGGCGATTTATTCTTCAATTATCCCCCCGAATAAAAAACTGAGCAGGGAATTTTTCGGTTCATATAGTCCGGAAGTTTTTACGCTCCCTTTTTATATGTCCCTACTATTTTCCCCACTCAGTTAATTAAATTATACCTCGTGTTCCCGGTTTGTCAAATCGGCTTTTTTACGGCCACCATCTCCATAGGGCGATTATCGCGATGACCAGAAATATCGCCGTAAGGTTCGTGTAGGCCAGGAGGTAGAAGGCGGCCCTGGGTTTGTTGTTTGAGGGGAGAGGGATATTTAATACACCCGCCTTCGGGAAATTATCCAGCTTCTCAGGGCCGTGCGGGGCCTGTTTGATGGCCGTGGTAAGGTCCATCCCGGCTATGTGTCTTGCGTGTTTTCCGTTTTTCCAGAGCGGGCTTTCGCTGAGGTCGTAAACGATTCCGTTTACCGCCGCGCAAGCCTTCCTGCCGTCCCTGCCGTCGAAGTTCGACAGCGTCTCCGGCGTAAATCCGATATTCCCGCCTCCGGCGGCAGGTGCCGCTTTCGCAGCCAGTCTCTTCTTTAGTCTCGGACCTATTACGAACGTGACGATTGCGGCGGAGGAGGCCATGATCAGGTACAGAAAAATCTTTATTGACAATAAGATACCGAAACGGCTATGGAAGAATGCGCCGAAGGACGGCATAACGGAGATTGTAAGGAATAAACCCGTTACTCCTACGATGATGGTGCCCGCCCAGCCTAAGGCAAGCTCTCCCTTCGGAAGGCCCCTGGCGGCGTATGCGGGTTTCAGGATTATATGGACGTAGAATATCGCGCCGAACCAGATTATCCCTGCAAGTATATGGAGATAGCCGATTATGAAACGGGCGGTATCCTTTACCGGAGACGGCGGTTTTATTTTGCCGGAGAGCATGGTTTTATATCTTTGGCCGGCAGTGGTAAGCGTGCCGCCGCCGGATGGGTTTTCGTGGCAGAAAGCGCACGGAAGGCCGGTTTTCATGGCGAACTGCTCCGTGGCCGGCGCGGGTGCGGCAGGGGCCATAAAAAGCAGCATGAAGGCCAGTGCGGTGAGGATTTTCATGGGCATTCGGAATATTACAACAGGAGGGGCAAAAAATCAAAAAGATATTGAAATAGCATCGGGTTTCTGGTATCTTTCGTGAGGTCAGGGCAATACTTGGGGGTTCTTGTGCTCCTCGCGATAGACATCGGCAACAGCACGATTTCATTCGGGATTCTTGAAGGCGAGGAGATAAAATGCTCCTTTAAGGCCGAGTCCCGCAAAAAAGCGTCTCCCGACGAATATTCGGCCTTTGTCCGCGCGCAGACGGCGGCCCTTGAAATTGCCCCAGGCGCAATCGACGGCGCGGTAATTTCCTCGGTGGCACCTGCACTTGTGCATGTTTTCTTCAGCGTCTTAAATACGCTCGGAATGCCCTCGCCGCTCCTTGTTTCCTCACGGCTAAAGCTCCCGATAAAGATAAAATACAAGTCCCCGGAAACACTCGGCTCGGACAGAATCGCCTCCGCGAGCGGGGCGTTTGCCGGTCGGCCAGCCTCAGAAAAAGGCCCGGTCGCGGTGCTCGATTTCGGCACGGCGACTACCATTTCCGTTGTCGATTCCGCCGGCAATTTTCTTGGCGGGACAATCTCCCCTGGGCTCATAACCTCTTATGAAGCCTTGACAAATGCCGCCGCCGGACTTCCCCGCATCGGCCTTGCGTATCCCAAAAAGCCTGTCGGCGAGGACACAGCCGAGGGCCTCGAATCCGGGGTAATCCTGGGCCATGCGGCTATGGCGGAGGGGCTTTTAACCCGCGTAGAGGGCCAGCTTGGCGTGAAGCTTCGGGCCGTGGCGACAGGCGGGCTTGCCGATATGGTCGTCCCGCATATGGTCAGCCGGAAACCCGAAATCGACCCATACCTCACCCTGAAGGGCCTCGCCCTTATCTATAAGATAAATCAGGATAAATAGTCCTTTTTCTCAGTGCTGTATAAATAATCGCTTATTGAATACCAATGTTTTCAACGGGTTACGATGGTAAAAAACCGATTATTCGCTTCGTTCGGAATGACGGAATTATATAGCGTAACTATCTGTAAAATAAGCTTAATCTGCATCGACAACCCGTAAAAATCACCCCTTCCCCGCGCCCGTTTTTCACCGCCGAAACCCGCCCGCATAGGCCATTTTCGCCATGTTTTCGATGCCGGAGAAAAAAATCAAAATTAAAAAAAAAGAATTGTGTCGTAACAATGAGTTATCGCGATTAATGATAGAATCTACCGAGAGTGAACTTCACCAATCGGGCGGCAAGGAATGGAACAATATCTGTCGTTCTGGGTGAAACGAAGAATCGGCAGTTACGAATTTGAAAGGCGGATTCTTCGACGGCTGCCTCAAAATGACAGGCGGGAAGTCTCTCAGAATGACGGGCGTAAGGGATGGCCGGGGTTGAGTTATTAAGGCATCCTTTCGCAATCAGGACATATTACAAATAATCATGCGCCGTTCCTTGACGGTCTCGATACCCTGTGTTATATTCTAATAAATTAAAAAATTACGGGGAGGGTACAAGTTTTGGAGAGCATTGGACTGACGGCTTCCATCCTTGTGGTGGACGACGAGGAAAACGCGCGCGAAGGTTTATCGAAGATTCTTTCCAAGGAAGGATACCGGGTCGAGACCGCCGCGAACGGCAAGGAGGCGATAGACACCTTGAGGCGCCAGCGCTACGACCTCATCATAACCGACATGCGCATGCCGCTCATGGACGGCTTCGAGGTCCTGCGCGAGATCAAGAAAATGGACGAAAACATAGGCGTCATAATGATTACCGCCTACGGCGAGGTGGAGTCCTATCTCGAAGCCATGAACATGGGCGTATTCGAGTACATCAACAAGCCGGTGCGCGTCAACGAGCTGAAGAGGGTAATATCCAAGATTCTGGAAGCAAGGCTTAAAAAACCCGCCTGATTAACCTCGACAACCGCATGAATCACTCGCCAGAAATCAGGCCGCCGGTATTTGACGCAAACGAAGAAAACTTCCATAATCTCGTAATCCACTCCCCGCTGCCCGTGGTGTTGGAGTTCTGGTCGCCCGAGTGTTCCTTCTGCATGAAGATGGCGAAGGTTTTGGACGCCCTCGCATCGGAGATGTCCGGACGCTACAGGGTCGTGAAGATGAACGTGCTCGAAAACCCCTATACGCCGAATAACTTCGGGGTAAAGGGCATTCCGGCGTTTTTCAGGATCGAGGACGGCAAAGTCGTCGGCAGGGCCGAAGGGGCGATATCCAAGGGCAGGCTCAAGAAAGCGCTTGGGATACTCTAAGACAATACCGCAAAAGGCATCTCCTTGGAGAGCGCCTTGGCAAGTTCCATGAATTCGCCCCGCATGTCCGGCGCTACCAGAACTTCAAGCAGGCCGCCCTCAGGGTCCGCCGTCCGCACGATGCCCATGCCGTCGTACGCCTCGATTATGAAGCTCGCGTAGGCGATATGGCGTTTCTCGGTCTTTACGGTTATGACGAGGGAATCAGGCATTTTTAGCGGCCGGAGGCGTTGTGAACGAGCCGATGGCGCGGAATTTTTCGTAGCGGTCGGAGACAATCTCGTCGGGGGTCATAGCCCTCAGGTCCGCGAGATGTTTCTTCAGGGCCTTTTCGATGTTGCCCGCCGTAAGCTCGTAGTCCCGGTGCGCGCCTCCGAGAGGCTCCTTTATCACCTCGTCGATTATCCTGAGCCTCAGGCTGTCCTGGGCCGTGAGCTTAAGGAGTTCCGCGGCCTCCGGGGCCTTCGAGCCGTCCTTCCAGAGGATCGTGGCGCAGCCCTCAGGGGATATTACGGAGTAAATCGCGTGCTCCAGCATCAGCACACGGTTAGCCACGCCTATCGCAAGCGCTCCGCCGCTTCCGCCCTCGCCGATGACGACCGACACCACCGGCACCCGAAGGCCGGACATGACAAGCAGGTTCCTGGCGATAGCCTCGCTCTGGCCGCGCTCCTCCGCGCCTATGCCGGGATATGCCCCGGCTGTGTCGATGAACGTGATTATGGGCCGGCCAAACTTCTCCGCGAACTTCATAAGCCGGAGCGCCTTCCTGTAGCCTTCGGGATGCGGCCAGCCGAAGTTCCGCTTCAGCCTGTCCTTGGTCGTCCTTCCCTTGTTGTGGCCGATTATCATAACCGGATAGCCGTCGAACCACGCCATGCCGCCGATTATCGCCGGGTCTTCGGCGAAAAGCCTGTCTCCGTGCATCTCCGTGAAGCCCTGGGTCAGAAGACCTATGTAGTCCTCGGTGTTCGGCCTGTCCTGGTGCCTCGCCACCTGCGTTTTCTGCCAGGCGTTCAGGCCGGAGAATATCTTCTCGCGCAGCTCGTCCGCTTTTTTGGAGAGCTTCTTAATCTCGTCTTCCGCGTCAACCTGCCCGCCCGCAGCCAGCCGGAGGTCTTCTATGCGGCTCTCAAGCTCGGCCAGGGGTTTTTCAAATTCCAGAAAATTGTATGCCATAAATCTCCTTGCCTGCTTCTTTGTAGGTAAAGAATAGCATTTAAGAATAGGGCGCCCAAAAGATGTCATTCTGAGGCCCGTATTTTGGGCCGAAGAATCCACAGTAGGTCTTGAATTTCCAAAAGTCAAAGGTGGATTCTTCGCTTCGCTCAGAATGACAGTCTTCGTGCTGCCCGCTTAACGGCCTCTTTTTACCCACACGATGTTACGCGAACGAGACCGCGCCGACCCCCAGAAGCCCCTCGACCTCGTCCACAAGAAGCTCGGTCGGGGCGACTGACAGCTCGCCGCCGGTCTTGAGCGAAAGGGCCGCGTTTCCGTGCCTGGGCATGTTTATTTTCAGGTAAAGAGGGCAGTTTCCTCTGTGGCGGAGGACGACCTCGCGGAGCTTTATCAGGTCGTCAGCCGTGGCCCCCGTCGCGGAGAGCCTTATATCCACCCTCGTCGTCATCTTCTCCCGGACTTCCGAGAGCGGCAGTATCTTCATAGCCCTCAGCTTCACGCCCTTTTCGCCCTTGTCCACAGAGCCGGTTATCAGGAGCGGGGCGTCGCCTGAAATCAGCGTCTCCGAGGCTTTATACTGTTCCGGGAAGACAATTACCTCCACCGTGCCCTGGAGGTCTTCCACGGTGAGGTTCGCCATGCGGTCGCCCTTTTTGGTAGTTGCGATTTTCCTCGACCTCACGACGCACATTATCGTCGCCTCGCGCCCGTCCGGAAGCTCAGGAAGCTCGGAGCTTGTGTTCCGGGCGAATTTTCTCGCCTCGGCCTCGAAGCGCGCCAGGGGATGCCCGGTGACATAAAAACCCATCGTCTCCTTCTCGTAGGCGAGAAGCGTCGCCTCGTTCCACTCGGAAACGGCGGGATAGTCTTCCGTTGCCTTTACCGGGCCGGAGTCCTCCAGCATCATGTCGAACATGGAGGTCTGTCCGGCCTGGCGCTCTCTTGCAAGCTGGTTTGCGCCGTCCATGGCATTGTCCAGCGCCGCCATCATCTTCGGGCGCGAGACGCCGGTCGAGTCGAAAGCGCCGCACTTTATAAGCCCTTCGATTACGCGTTTGTTCACCTTGCGGAGGTCCACCTTCCGGCAGAAGTCGTAGAGAGACGTGAATTCGCCCTGCTCCTTCCCGGCCTGCATGATGGACTCTATCGCGGCATGGCCGACGTTCTTCACGGCGGCAAGGCCGAAGAGAATCCTGCCGTCGGCTACGGTGAAATATGCGTCCGAGCGGTTCACGTCCGGCGGCGAGACCGTAATGGCCATGTCCCGGCAGTCGGAGATATATTTTACGACCTTGTCCGTGTTGTCCATCTCCGAGGAGAGCAGCGCGGCCATGAACTCCACCTTGTAGTGGGCCTTCAGGTACGCGGTCTGGTACGTTATCAGGGCGTATGCGGCGGAGTGCGATTTGTTGAAGCCGTATTCCGCGAACTTTTCCATGTTATCGAAGACGGACTCGGCCTTCTTCGCGGGTATTTTCTTGGCAGTTGCGCCATGGATGAACTGCTCCTTCATCTTCGCCATGACTTCGGGCTTTTTCTTGCCCATCGCCTTACGGAGCGTGTCCGCCTGGCCGAGCGTGAAGCCCGCGAGCTTAACGGCGATCTGCATGACCTGCTCCTGGTAGACGATTACGCCGTATGTGTTTTTCAGTATCTCTTCCAGCTCAGGCGGGTCGTAGGTCGTCTGCTTCGCGCCGCGCCGCCGCTGGATGTAGTCGTCCACCATGCCGCCCTGCATCGGCCCGGGGCGGTAGAGCGCGATAAGAGCGATTATATCCTCGAAGCGCTCCGGCTTCATCCTGATTATGAGGTCGCGCATCCCGGAGGATTCAAGCTGGAATATCCCGCCGGTATCCCCGGAGGCGAGGAGCCTGTAGGTATCCTTGTCCGGCTGGTCGAGCAGGAGCGAAGAGAGGGAAAAGGGGGAGGCGCCTTCGGGCAGGTTCCGATTGATCAGTTTGACCGCGTTGTCGATTACCGTGAGCGTCCGAAGCCCAAGGAAGTCGAACTTCACAAGACCGATCTTCTCTATCTCGTCCTTGGCGTATTGCGTGACAATCGCGCCGTCGGCGTCCCTGTATAGCGGCGTGTAGTCCGTAAGCGGCTCCTGCGATATGACTATTCCGGCGGCGTGCTTGGAGGCGTGCCTTGTAAGGCCCTCAAGCGAGCCGGCAATCTCGAAGATATGGGCGACCCTTGCGTCTTCCTTTATAAGTTCCCTGAGGCGCGGCTCCTGTGCCAGGGCCTCCTTGAGGGTAATCTTGAGCGCGTCCGGCACGAGCTTGGCTACCTTGTCCACGTCTCCGTAGGGGATGTCCAACACCCTCCCTACGTCCCTGATTACGCCCTTGGCCAGCATCGTGCCGAAGGTTATTATCTGGGAGACGTGGTCAGGGCCGTATTTCTCCTTGACATAATTTATCACCTCGTCGCGCCTGTCCATGCAGAAGTCTATGTCTATATCCGGCATGGATATGCGTTCTGGGTTTAAGAACCTCTCGAAGAGAAGCCCGTAGGGCATGGGGTCTATGTCGGTTATCTCGAGCGCCCAGGCGGCGATGCTCCCGGCGGCGGAACCCCTTCCGGGGCCGACGGGGATGCTTTTGCTCTTTGCGTAGTTTATGAAATCCCACACGACGAGGAAATAGCCCGCGAACCCCATGCTCTTGACGATCTTAAGCTCTTCTTCAAGGCGGCTTGAGTAGGCCGATGTGTCGCCCTTTACGGTCTTCAGGCGTTTCTCAAGGCCGCGGCGGGCGAGTTCTTCGAGGTAGCTCTCCTTGGTGCAGCCGTCCGGGACGACGTAGTTTGGCAGGTGATACTGGTCGAAATCGAGCTTTAAGTTGCAGCGTTCCGCGACGGTCACGGTGTTCCTTACGGCCTGGGGATAGAACTCGAACGCGGACTCCATCTCGGAGGGGCTTTTGAAATAGAACTCGTCCGTCTGGAAGCGCATCCGGTTCGGGTCGCTCATTGTCTTTCCGGTCTGGATGCAGAGCAGGGCCTCATGGGCCTTCGAGTCGCTCTTCTTGAAATAATGGCAGTCCGACGTGGCGACGAGAGGGATGTTGAGCTCCTCGGAGAGCTCCGCCAGGAGGGTATTTACCTTCTTCTGCTCCTCAAGGCCGTTGTCCTGTATCTCAAGAAAGAAATTCTCCGGCCCAAGGATTTCTTTATAGGCGAGCGCCGCCTCTCTTGCGCCTTCCTTGTCGCCTGCCAGAAGCTTTTTCGGGACTTCGCCCTTCAGACATGCCGAGAGTCCTGTGAGTCCGCCGGAATACTGCCTCAGGGCCTCCTTGTCGATACGGGGCTTGTAGTAGAATCCTTCGGTGTATCCGAGGCTTACGAGCCGCATGAGGTTCTTGTAGCCGTCAATGTTCCGGGCGAGGAGGATAAGGTGATATGCGGAGTCGTGCGCTCCGCCGGTCTTTTCCGTCCGCGCATTCGGCGCGACATAGCACTCGCAGCCGATAACCGGCTTTATCCCCGCCTTCTGGGCCTTTAAGTAGAACTCTATCGCCCCGAACATGTTGCCGTGGTCGGTAATGGCCAGGGCGGGCATTCCGTATTCGACGGCCTTGGCTATCAGGTCGTCTATGCGGTTTGCGCCGTCCAGAAGGCTGTACTGGGTATGGATGTGCAGGTGGACAAATCCCGCGTGGTGCATTAAAAGCCCCCTTTTTTCGAGCAGGTATATTTATACATCATCCGCGCGCGTTTATCAAGGGCGGCCGGCCCGAATTAATTTTTTGCGCGGGCCGCCTTAACCCGGCTTTTTTATTTGACTTTACGGATTGTCGGTCTTAATATAACATTTTCAACAAGATAACTGTGATGGATGAGAGAATACCCGCCTTCGCGCGGAAAAAATACAATATAGGGGAGCTGGCGGGCGTAAAGGCGAAGCTCCGTGAGCTCGGCCTGCATACGGTCTGCGAGTCCGCCCGGTGCCCCAATATAGGCGAGTGCTTTAAAAAGCCCACCGCCACTTTTATGATACTTGGGGAAACCTGCACCCGCAGGTGCGGTTTCTGCTCTGTGAAGAAAGGAAAAGCCGCGCCGCCGGACCCGGCGGAACCCGGAAATATCGCCCTTGCGGCGCGAAAATTAGGGCTAAAACACGCCGTTATTACCTCCGTCACCAGGGACGACCTCCCCGACGGCGGCGCAGGGCAGTTCGAGGCGGTTATACGCATACTGAAAAAAGAGTTCCCGGAAATGGTCGTGGAGGTCCTGACTCCGGATTTCATGGGGGACGAAGCGGCGCTTCGGAAGGTAGTCCTGGCCGGGCCGCACATATTCAACCACAACCTCGAGACGGTGCCGAGGCTCTATTCCCGCGTGCGGCCCCAGGCGGTCTACGCCCGCTCGCTCACCGTGCTTAAAAACGCAAAGGCAATGCGCCCGGATGTTTACGCGAAGTCCGGCATAATGGCCGGGCTTGGTGAGACGGAAGACGAGGTCGTGTCGGTTATGCGGGACTTGAGAGACGCGGGCTGCGACCTCCTTACAATCGGCCAGTACTTAAGGCCGTCCAGGGAGAACCTCCCCGTATCGGAATACGTAAGCCCGGATGTGTTCGAGAAATACGCGCAGACGGGCAGGAGCATGGGGTTTCTCTCCGTGGCCTCGGCGCCGTTTGTCAGGAGCTCGTACAACGCGGAAGAGGTGTTTTCCGCAATAAGCGGATAAAAGAATGCTGATATATCAGGTATATCATATCACCCTTGGGGTGATAATTGCTCTTGTCGCCGTCCTTATTATCGCGAAAAGGTTAGGCGGGAAGGGCAGTAACGCCGCGAAGAGCGGCATAAAGAGAAGCGGGAACAGGAACAGAAGGAGATAACCGGAGGTGTTGTTTTGTATGAGTTCCAGAGGATAAAGCGGCTGCCGCCATACGTCTTCGCCATCGTGAACCAGATGAAGATGGAGGCCAGGAAGCAGGGCGAGGACATAATAGACTTCGGCATGGGAAACCCGGACATGGGCACCCCGCAGCACATCGTGGACAAGCTCGTCGAGGCGGCCTACAACCCGAAAAACCACCGCTATTCCGCGAGCCGCGGCATCCCGAAACTCCGGGCCGCGATAGCAGACTGGTACAAGCGCAGATACGACGTTGAGATCGACCCGGAGACCGAGGCTATCGCCACGATGGGCGCGAAGGAGGGACTTAGCCACTTAGCCCTTGCGACAATAGAACCGGGCGACATAGTCCTGTCCCCGTCCCCGGCATATCCAATACATCCGTATTCCGTCGTAATCGCGGGCGGCGAGGTGCGGCACATACCGCTCCGGCGGGATTCGGACTTCTTCGAAGACATGCAGGCCGCGTTCCGGCAGGCATGGCCCGCGCCGAAGATGCTGATAATCAGCTTCCCGAACAACCCGACCACGGCCACGGTTGACCTGGAGTTCTTCCAGAAGGTGGTAGACTTTGCCAAAGAACATAAGGTCATGGTAATCCACGACCTCGCATACGCCGACCTCGTCTTCGACGGCTACGAAGCGCCGAGCTTCCTCCAGGCGAAAGGCGCCAGGGACGTGGGCGTGGAGTTCTTCTCGATGTCCAAGAGCTACAACATGCCGGGGTGGCGTGTGGGGTTCTGCTGCGGGAACAGGGAGATAGTCGGCGCGCTCCAGAAGATAAAAAGCTACCTTGACTACGGCATGTTCCAGCCCATACAGATTGCCTCGATTACGGCTCTGAACGGCCCGCAGGACTGCGTTAAGGAGATAGCGGAGGTATACAGGAGCCGCCGGGACGCCTTGGTGGACGGCCTGAATAAAATAGGCTGGGAAATTCCTAAACCGCTCGCGACGATGTTCGTCTGGGCGAGGATACCGGAGAAGTTCCGGCACATGGGCTCGCTTGAGTTTTCCAAGATGCTCATCGCAAAGGCGAAGGTCGCGGTCTCGCCCGGAATCGGCTTCGGTGAATACGGCGAGGGCCGGGTGCGCTTCGCGCTCATCGAGAACGAACACAGGACAAGGCAGGCGATAAAGGGGCTGAAGAAGGTGCTGGGGGAATGAAATCCAAAATCGGCGTTGGCCTTATAGGTCTCGGCACGGTCGGCTCCGGGGTGGTGAAGCTCCTCAGGGAGAACGCGGAGGTCATCTCCCGGCGGCTGGGCGCGGAAGTATCGCTCGTAAAGGCGGCGGACTTAGACGCCTCGCGCGCGAAGGTCTTGAACATATCAAAAAATATTTATACCAAAGACGCCCGCGAGGTAATAAACGATGCCGGCGTTGACGTCGTAATAGAGCTTATCGGCGGATACAAACCGGCGAAGGAGTTCATACTATCCGCCATAGAGAGCGGCAAGCCCGTCGTTACGGCGAACAAGGCCCTGCTGGCGATGCACGGGGAGGAGATATTCTCCGCATCGGAGAAGGCCGGCGCGCCGGTCGGTTTCGAGGCGTCGGTAGGCGGCGGCATACCCATAATCGGCGCGATAAAGCAGGGCATCGCCGCGAACAATATCCAATCCATTTATGGAATCATAAACGGCACGTCGAACTATATCCTGACGAAA
>JAJYGS010000116.1 GCA_021785055.1 Nitrospirota bacterium
CGCCCTGCCCGGCAGACCGGCGGCGAACACGGCGGGAGGCGGCGGGTCGAGCCGGTTGAAGATTGTGATGAGGAACGCGGCTGTCTTGCCCGTGCCAGTCTGGGCCTGGACGGCGGCGTCCTTGCCCTTTAGCGTTACCGGGAGCGCGGCCTCCTGCACGGGGGTGAGGGATATGAAGCCGGCCTCGGTTATGCCGGAGAGCACTTCGGGCCGGAGGTTTAGTTTATCGAATTCCATAGACGGAGATATATTTTACACTAACGGGAGATTATTGCAAGCATAGTTCAATATTGGGTGGGTCGGTTCGAAACTCTATTTTTCAGCAACGTTGCTGATTCTTGTTGTTATACCTAACCGCTTATGTTAATGTTTCTCCGTGGACAAACCAATATCCGACGTTCTCTCCTTAGAATATCATGGGCCAAAAGTTAAATTAGGGCGCATGGATTCTTATCAAGTAGCGGGCAGTATTATTGCCTTCAGCGATTATCTTGGAGTTGTTACAAAAAATACTTTTGGAGAAAAAGTCGAATTAAGAACGGAAATACAAGGAATCAGGGGAGAGTCTTTTGACATAGATGTCTTTTTAATCATTGCAGGACAAACTGCAACCCTGTTGGGTCCTCCCTTAAGCCTTAAAGATTATTTTGATTTTATTAAAGAGACTGTTAATGCGTGGAGACATTTAAAAGGAGATCCTCCGAAAGAAATTGCTCTGCAAGCTGATAATCGCGTTAAACTTGAAAATCGCGATGGTCAAATTATTTATATCAGCAACAGCGTTGTTAATGTGATTAGTGATGGTAAAGCGGGCAAGGCCGCAGAAAAATTCATAGGTGAACCTTTAGGGGAAGGGCTTTCCTATCTTTCAATAAAATCCTCTGCCTTGTCAGATTCAACAAGAATTGAAAAAGAAGATGCACCATATTTTAAGCCTGTTGATATTAAAAAACCGCTCTTGTCCACCGATATAAAGATGGGGCTACAAATTGAATCGCCTACCTTTGTTGAAGGAAATAAATGGAAATTCTCTGACGGCCAAAATAGCTGGTTTGCTGATATACAGGACGAAAATTTTTTAACAAGAGTAAATCAAGGAACAGAGCGATTTGGGAAGGGGGATATACTTGTAGCTATGGTTCGTTTTTCGCAATCAACCTCCGGGGGTACCTTAAAAATGGATAGGTCTGTAATTGAAGTTATCGAACATGTTATTGCTCCCCAACAAGATAAATTCATCTAATAGGCTAAAAATTAGGGACACATCCCATATTTTTCCGTGCTCTTAATAACCCCTCTCGATTCATCGGCCAACACATCACCACTTAACGCTTCATCATATATAAATCGATTTATGCGCGGATTTTGCCGGGTATCGGATTTGTGCGTAATAACCCCTCCGGGGGACCGTTTTCGGGGCCAAAATGGGGGGGCGGGGAGCATGTGTAATTGCCCAATTCATCTGGCAATTTTACTTTATTTTACGTGGAGTTACGGAGTAAAATCCGCCTATTTTACGCATAGGGAAATTTCCGCTTTGATTCATGTAACTATTTTAAAAATAAAGGATTACAATTCGAGTTTTCCCGAAATTCGCGCTCTTTGCGGCAATTAATAAGAAGATATTTATTTGACCATATATCCATTTGAAAAGAAGACCCGATTTGTGATATTTTAAAGGGCGTTATGACAGACGCCGAACTCCCGAAAGCGATTGCGCTTATCAAAAAGGCCGTCTCCGGATGGAAGACGCCCGCGGTAACGGAGATTGCAAAGGAGAAAGACCCGTACCGCGTCCTGGTCTCCTGCATCCTAAGCTTAAGGACGCAGGACAGGACGACGGGAACCGCGTCGGCAAGGTTATTCAAGCTTGCCGGCTCGCCGCTTGCGATGTCTGGGCTTCCCGTGGAGGTAATCGAGCGCGCGATATATCCAGTCGGCTTCTACAGGACGAAGGCCAGGACAATCAGGGAGATAAGCGGGCGGCTTCTTGCGGACTTCGGCGGGCGCGTGCCGGATACGATAGAGGGGCTTCTTTTGCTTCGGGGCGTGGGCAGAAAGACTGCGAACCTCGTCGTTACAATGGGCTACGGGCTGCCCGGCATATGCGTGGACACGCACGTACACCGCATAACCAACCGGTGGGGATACGTGCGGACAAAGACGCCGGGAGAGACGGAAAAGGCCCTTCGGGAAAGGCTCCCCCAAAGATACTGGCTTGAGATAAACGACCTTCTCGTAACCTTCGGGCAGAACCAGTGCAGGCCCATCTCCCCGATATGCTCCACGTGCCCGGTAAAGGCGTGTTGCGAACGTGTCGGCGTGACGGTCTCGCGGTAAGAAAAGCTGGGCCGGGGGGCGGGTGGATGCCGGGTGCGGCGCCCTTACATTTCCAGGGCTATGGGACCTTCGGCGTCTTCGGAATCTTCAAGACGGACAAGCTCCCCGTCGTGGTGCGGGAAGAGCAAAACCCTCTCCATAGAGTGCCGGACGGCCATCTCGATTAAAATCCAGGGGGAGCCGAGTTCCTTGTCCTTGTTGTTCTGGTTGACAAAATAGTAATGCGGGGGGAGGGTGTTCAGGGCGAGCGCCGCCGCATCCAGCCGACATCGTTCGCACCGGCAGAACCTGCCGTCCTCCGACAGGACCTTGTCTATAAAAAACAGGACCTTGCCGTAGTTGGCGTTTTCTATTCTGTCGGCGGTATCGCCATTCATGCCCATGTTTTTCGGTTCCCGGCGTTTTAAACGGCAAGTCATAGCGCTTTCTTCCTTTGATACAAGGGCATATTAGCAAAAAGCATACCAGGTATTAGATTCCGGTTAAATTTGATTTATCCGCTTGCATTTACAAAGATTATTGAAAAATAAGCCGAATCCGGCGAACGGGCGATGAGCGTAAGTGCGCACGCAGTCGTGTTAAAATTGAAAGATTTCCCTCAATAATTATGCTGTGGCTATTGACATGGGCGGTGTGATAAGATTTGTCTTGAACAATTTAAAATGACATCGGGAGAAAACATGGACAGGCCGGAGAAAGACAGGGCGCTGGGCGAACTGGCGGAATTCATGGAGAGAAAGCTCGGAGACAACCTCATCGCGCTATACGAGTTCGGCGAAGGCGCCTGCGTGGACTGGGAGGGGGACGGGCTTAAGTTGCTCGCGGTCTTGAAGACCCTTGGGGCGAGGGAGCTTCGCATACTCGCCGAGGACAGGCGCAGGTGGGAAAAGAACGGCCTGCCCGCGCCGCTCATGCTCACGAAGGAGACGCTTCTCTCCTCCACGGACGTTTTCCCGATGGAGTTCCTTGAGATGAAGGAGGCGAACAGGTTCATATTCGGTCAGGAGGACGTCCTCTCCGGCCTCGAAGTCCCGCTCTTAAACCTGCGGCTTCAGCTGGAGACGCAGGCGACGGGGAAACTCATCCACCTCCGGCAGTCCTATATCGACGCCGCCGGGGACAAGAAAAGGCTCGCCCGTCTCATTGCCGTGTCCATAGAGCCGTTCACGGAGGTGATGAGGAACGCGCTAAGGCTCCTGGGGAAGAGCGCGCCCGTGGACAAGGAAGAGATTATCGGGGCGTTCTGCGCAGAGTCGGGTATCGACAGGGTTCCTTTCGACCAGGCGCTTGAGATCCGGAGGGGCGGGAAGAGGATAAACCTGGACCTGGACGGCCTTGAGGAGCTGTTTTCGGGCTACCTCGAAGAGATAGGCAAAATGGCGGAAAAAATTGACAGGAACTTCAGCCGGGCATAGATTGAGGGTTACGCAGGTTAATTGCGCCCCTACGGAGAATAATGCAGAAAATAATTAAAAGCTCCCTCCTCCTTTTTTTATTCTTATTATTCGCTCCCCTCTCGGCGGACGCCGCCGTGGGGCAGTTCCCGAAGCCGGTGGGCTTCGTAAACGACTTTGCGGGGATTCTCTCTCCTGCGCAGGCGCAGTCTATGGAGCAGTATCTCCGGGAGCTGAACCAGCGCACCGGGGCGGAAGTGGCGGTCGTGACCGTCCCGAACATAAACGGCTATACGGGGCCGGAGGAATACGCGGTCGATTTGTTCTCGGCCTGGAAGATAGGCCGGAAGGGAAAGGACAACGGCCTGCTCGTCCTGCTCGCCATGAAGGAGAAGAAGGTCAAGATAGAGGTCGGCTACGGGCTTGAGGGCGCGATAACCGACGGCGACTGCGGGATGATTATCCGGCAGGTGATGGCGCCGTATTTTAAGCAGGGCCGCTTCGGAGACGGGCTTATGGCCGGCGTCCAGGCGCTGGCCGCGAAGATACCGCCCGGCGGGGCAGAACCGCCGCGCAGGGACGCGGGGCATACGTTCTCGGGGGTTTTGTTCCTCGCGTTCATTCTCTTTATCGCCGTCCAGTTCCTGCTTCCCGGCGGGGGCTTCTGGGGCCGGTCGGGCCGCGGCGGGCGCGGAGGCCCCGGCAATCCGTTCATCGGCGGCTTCGGCGGCGGTTTTGGAGGTTTTGGCGGCTTTGGAGGCGGCGGCGGATTCGGAGGAGGCTTCGGAGGTTTCGGCGGAGGCGGCTCCGGCGGCGGCGGCGCGAGCGGGGGATGGTAGGAAAGTCGCCGGGTTCCAGCTTTCGCGGGAATGACAGTCATAGGCAAACGAAAGGATTTAATCTTGGACGACAAAAAATCAACCGAACTGAATAAGAAAATCGAGGAGGGCCACGAGCTCCTGATGAAGCGGGAGTATCGAAAAGCCCGGCAGGCGTTCGAGGAGGCGATACGCATCGACGACAAGAACGCCCGCGCGCATGCGGGGAGGGCCAACGCTTTCTTCGGCCTTGAAGAGCTTGAGAAGGCTGTAAAGGAGATGGAAAAGGCGCTCGCGCTCGCCCCGGAAGACCACGAGATACTCGACAACTACGGCGCGTATCTCTTCAACATGGGCAAGCACAAGGAGGCCCTGGGCGTAGCGGAGCGGCTGGTGCAGATGGCGCCCGATGACCCGGACGCATGGTACAAGCTCGCCTCCGTCCGCGAGGAGCTTGGCGAGACGGACGCGGCGCTTGAGGCGTATAACAAGACGCTTTCGCTTGCGCCGGATTTCCTCGACGCGCTGAAGGACAAGGCCGGTCTGCTCGAGAAGGCGGGCATGCTACAGGAGGCGGCGGACGCGTTTACGGCGGCCTCCGAGATCGCCCCCGGCGAGCCGTATTTCCCAAATTGCGTAGGCCAGATAATGGGGAGGCTTGGGAAGTTCGACCTGGCGCTTGCCGCATTTGAGAAGGCCGAGGCCGCAGATCCGGAGGACGAATACGCGAAGAACGGCAAGGCCGCGTCCCTTGCGAAGCTCGGGCGGCTCGACGAGGCCCTGGCGGCATTCGAGGCCAGGATAGGCATAAACAAGGACGACCCGTTCGCGTGGGACGGCAAGAGCTTCGTCCTGAAGATGATGGGGAGGACGGAGGAGTCGGAAAAGGCCGGCTCCGAGGCGAAGCGGCTCTTCCGCATCCAGGAGAACCTGGAGAACGGCACATTCGGAGGCAATGCGTAAGATATACGCATGATGCATTTGGAGGCCCGCGAGTCGCCCGCTCAGCCCGGCCCTCGTCGCGACCAAAAGCGGTGTGGAACGGCGTCGCTCGTATTCCTGCATCACGGGCTTTCGCGGACCTCAACTGCTTTTCTGGAGGACTTAGATGAACAAGACTTTGATTGCGGTATTGGCCGTCCTGGGCGCGATAGTCCTGGCGGCGCTGATAGCCGGCGGGAGCGTAATCTCCACGCGCAACCGGCTTGTAACGATGAACGAGGCCATAAACGGCCAGTGGAGCCAGGTGGAAAACCAGCTCCAGAGGCGAAACGACCTGATACCGAACCTGGTGAGCACGGTAAAGGGCTATGCCGCGCACGAAAAGGCGATATTCGAGGACATTGCGGCTGCCAGGGCGAAGATGGCCGGGGCCGCGACAAGGCAGGATACGATAGACGGCTCCAACCAGATGACCGGTGCGCTCTCAAGGCTGATGATGATAGTGGAGAATTACCCGAACCTGAAGGCCGACCAGAACTTCTCCCAGCTCATGGACGAGCTTGCCGGGACGGAGAACAGGATCGCCGTGGAGCGGATGCGCTATAATAATCTTGTGCGGGACTACAACGCCTCGCTCAGGCGCTTCCCGGACAACATGATTGCGTCGATGTTCAACCTCAAGGCCGCGCCATACTTCAAGGTGCCGGCATCGGCGACGGCGGTGCCGAAGGTGCAGTTCTGATGACAAGGATTGCGGTATACCCCGGCACGTTCGACCCGATAACCAACGGGCACGTGGACCTGATCAAGCGCACCCTGACGCTCTTCGACAAGGTCATCGTCTCCGTCGCCCCGAACGCCAGGAAAGAGCCGCTATTTTCCGCCCCTGAGCGCGTGAAGATGATCCGGGAGGCGACGGCGGATTTAAACGAGCGGGTGGAAGTGGAGATATTCGAGGGCCTGCTTGTCGAGCACGTGAGGCGAAAGGGCGCAAGCGTCGTCGTCCGGGGCCTTCGGGCGGTCTCGGATTTCGAGTTCGAGCTTCAGATGGCGCTCATGAACAGGAGGCTCAGCCACCAGGTCGAGACGGTGTTCATGATGCCTTCCGAGGAATATTCCTATACCTCCTCGACGGTCATAAAGGAAGTCGCCGCCCTGGGCGGAGACGTCTCCGGCCTCGTCCCGGACTGCATAATACCATACCTTAAAAAGTGCCTCGCCCCGAAATGCAGGGTGAAATAACCCCGCCCCCCGGCGTCGGCAATCTGTAGGGGCGCAATTTATTTCGCCCGCTCGTCCCGTCACTTCATGGAGTGAAGCCCCAGGCGGTTGCCCTCGCTGTCCTGGAAGTGCGCGATGAAGCCGTAATCCCCTATGGATGTCTTCGGCATGAGCGTCCTGCCGCCGTTTGAATCCACCCTGTCGAGCGTTTCCTCTATGTCCTCTACGGACAGGTATATCAGTATGCCCCTGTGCGACGGCGCGTGGGATTCTCCCTTGACCAGCGCCCCGGATGCCCCGTAGGCGTTGGAGGTCATCGGAAAAAAGGCCATCCTCAGCGTCCCGAAATCGTTTACCGACAGTTCGACGTTTAAAACCGATTCGTAAAAAAGCCTGGCCCTGTCGAGGTCGTGCACCGGTATCTCGAACCAGCCGGCAATGTTTGCTTCGCCAGCCATTTCATAATCCTCCGTTTGAATATCCTGATGTATATTGTAATCCAAGGGGGGGGTTCAAGGCAAGGAGCGCCGCCGCCCGCGCATTTCGCGGTACAGCCCCTGTCGGGCGCATTTGACGTTTTCGCATATCGGCTATAAATTCAATATAGTTGCTTATCTGAAAATGGAGGGCCATATGGAACCTGAGCGAAACGGGAGGCGTTTCCTGTTTGTTTTTTTTGCCGCGGCGGCGATAGTGCTCGCTTCATGCGCGCATGAGGAGATGGCGGCGGGGCCGGTGAAGGCGGACGTGGTGGCGAAGACGGGCGGCAAGGTGCTGCTTTTCCACGGCGGGACGGTTGAGGCGAAAAAGGTCTTCTGTCCGGGCGAGGTAATCACGGCATACAGGTATTCGACGCCATACGCGGCAATGAAGCCGGTCGGCAAGGTGCAGCTCGGCAAATACGTAGGCGGACATTACATCGACGCGAAGGTCATCGAAGGGGACGTCAAGACGGGAGACGTCGTGGAGAAGGGTTCTGCGGCCTGTCTTGTGGTGCCGGGGATGCGGTAATCGTAAGCGGCGGATTCTTCGCGGAGCCTGCCCTGAGCGCAGCCGAACGGGATCGGAACGGCATGCCAAACTGCCGGGCGCAATCGAATGTGCGCCCCTACGATTTCTGTATTATCCCGCCGCCCAGGACGGTGTCGCCGTGATAAAACACGGCAGACTGGCCCGGCACGACGCCGGCTGTCGGCTCGTCGAATATCACGCGCACGCCGTCGGTTGTCTGTCCGATGCAGCTCGAGCCGCCCGGCTGCCGGTCGGTCGGCTCCGGGAGCAGGGTGCATTTTGCGGGCCTTGAGCGGTACCTGAGCCGGACTTCGCACGGCATGGGGCCGTTTATCCCGCTTGAGAATATCCAGTTTACATCCCCGGCCAGGCACTCGCCCCGGAGCAGGTCGTCCCGGTTTCCAAGGGTGATGCGGTTCGTCTCAAGGTCCCGGTTTATTACATAGCTCCTGCCGCCGGGCCGGTCGACCGGCTTCACGGAGGAGTAGTTCAGCCCGCGTCTCTGGCCTTCGGTATAAAACGCAATCCCCCGGTGCCGGCCTATGACATTTCCTTCGGCGTCTACGAAATCGCCTTCTTTCAGGGCCTCCGGCCTTTCGGCTTCGACAAGCCCGCGATAGTCGTTGTCCGGGACGAAGCATATCTCCTGGCTCTCTTCGCGGTCTGCCGGGGGAAGCCCCATCCTGCGCGCCGTCTCGATTACCTCGCTCTTGACCATCTCGCCCAGGGGGAAAACCGCGTGCGCAAGCTGATACTGGTTCAGCCGGTAAAGGAAATAGCTCTGGTCTTTGCCGGAATCCATTCCGGCCCGCAGGCGGTATCTGCCGGATGCGCCGTCGAGCCCTGCGCGCGCGTAATGCCCCGTAGCGAGCCGTTCTGCCCGGAGGAGGTCTCCAAGCTTCATCAGCGCGCCGAACTTTATCGCCTTGTTGCACATGACGCACGGGTTCGGGGTCAGGCCCAGGCAGTAGCTGTCGAGGAAGTAGTCGATGATTTCTTTTCTGAAAATCTCGCGCAGGTCCAGGACCTTGTGCTTTACGCCGAGGAGGGCGCATACCTCTTTTGCGGACTCGATAGCGGGGCCGGAGTCGGCGTCATCGCCCCACAGGCGCATGGTAACGCCGATTACATCCTCGCCCGCGTCTTTCAGGAGCGCCGCGGCGACCGAGCTGTCCACGCCGCCGCTCATGGCGACGGCAATCTTTCTTCTCATATCGCCAGTCTGCCGGCTTTCACGCGCCCAGGCTCTCCTTTACCGCGCCGAGCATCGCGGCTTCCTTCGCCTCGTTCATCTCGCATTTGCCGTTGAACGAGAAGCCTTCCTCCACCTTGAGCTTCGGCGTGTCAACATTTCCGTCCAGCCTGCCGGGGGCGATAAAATGCGCGGCGCGGGCGGCCTTCACGTTCCCGGTAATCCTGCCCGAAGAGATTAGCGTCCCCACGTTAATCTCTCCCATCACCTCCGCCGATTCGCCGATAATCAGCGTGTCCTTCGTGTATATTTCGCCTTCGAGCCGCCCGTCGATGCGTATGGTTCCCTCGAAGTTCAGCGTCCCCCTGAAGTCCGTCCCTCTCCCCAGGAAGGCGACCATCTCCTCGACCTGCGGATGTCCGTTTGGTTTTTTGAACATGGTTCTACCTCCTTGCGTGTCGCTTTTCCTATCCCCTCAGGAATTCCAGCAGCCGCTCAAGCTCGGCGTCGGAATAGAACTCGATGTTGATGCTCCCGCGTTTCCCTTTTTGCCGGATTTTCACCTTCGTGCCGAGATGCTTCTTAAGCTCGTCTTCGAGCATCGTCATCTGCGCCGAGGTGCTATTAGCGCCTTTTATCCCGGCCAACCGTCCCGGTGCCTTCAGCTTTTTCGCCGCATTCTCCGCCTCGCGCACGGAAAGCCCGCGCGATATTATCTCACGCCGAAGCGCCATCTGTTTTCCCGCGCTGTCGAGGGAGAGTATCGCCTTCGCGTGTCCCATGCTGAGCGCTCCCTCCGCGAGGTCGCGCTTCACGTCCGCGGGCAGCGCGAGGAGCCTGAGGAAGTTCGCCACGGACGAGCGCTCCTTACCCACTCTTGCCGAGAGTTCTTCCTGTGTGAGCGAAAACTCGGTCATCAGCCTGTCGAAGGCCTCCGCGGTCTCTATCGGATTTAAGTCTTCTCTCTGGATGTTCTCGACGAGGGCCATTTCAAGCACTTCCGCCGGAGATACGTCCTTCACGATTGCGGGGATTTTTGTAAGGCCGGCCATGGATGCCGCGCGGAACCTTCTCTCGCCGGCGATAAGCCCATAGCCGCCGCCCGGACGCTTCCGGAGGATTACCGGCTGTATGACTCCGACGGATTTTATGGACTCGGCCAGGGCGGCGATGGCGTCGTCTTTGAAGTTCTTCCGGGGCTGGTATTCGCTCGCGGTAATGCGTATAAGCTCTATCTCGGTCACGCCTGCCGCCGGTAGACCGGCCTCAAGCAGACCAGAGCCGTCACCTGCCGTCCTGGTTGGGATGAGCGCCCCCAGCCCCCTGCCGAGAGCCGTCTTAGACATGTGCGAGCACCTCCTTTGCCAGGGAGAGGTAGCTCTGCGCGCCCCTTGAGCGGATGTCGTACATGATTATCGGTTTGCCGAAGCTCGGCGCCTCGGAGAGGCTTACGTTCCTGGGTATCATCGTCTGGTATACCTTCTCCCTGAAATGCTCCCGGACCTCGGCTTCCACCTGCCGGGAGAGGTTGTTCCTTGCGTCGTGCATGGTGAGGAGAATCCCTTCCACCTCAAGGGCCGGGTTCAGTGCCTCCCGCACAAGCTGGAGCGTCTTTATTAGCTGAGACAGCCCCTCGAGGGCGTAGTATTCGCACTGCACCGGTATCAGGACAGAGTCCGCCGCCGCGAGCGCGTTTACGGTAAGAAGCCCCAGGGCGGGCGGGCAGTCGATCACGATATAATCGTAATCGGAGAGCACGGGCGCGAGCGCGTCCTTCAGTATCGTCTCCCTGCCGGCCTTCCCCGCAAGCTCCACCTCCGAGCCGAAGAGGTCTACGGACGACGGCGCAAGCCACAGGCGCGGAAGCGGCGCGGGTACGATTATCTCCGAGAGCGCCATGCCGTCCGAGAAGAGGTCGTAGAGGCTTTTCTCTATCGAGTCCCTGTCCGCGCCCACGCCGGAGGTAGAATTGCCCTGCGGGTCCGCATCCACGAGGAGCACCCTCTTTTCCGCCGCCGCGAGCGACGCGGACGCGTTTACCGCGGTGGTGGTTTTTCCGACCCCGCCCTTCTGGTTGGCTACGGCTATAACCCTGGCCCTCATATTAACCTCTAACTATTTGATTATTAACGAAAATTCAGATATGTTAACCGGCAGTCCGCCGGGGGAATTACGGGCATTTTACCGGGGTTGTGTGCAGATGTCAAGGGTTATCGGGAACGGATTGTTCCACGTGGAACAATTCCGGGCAGGCGTTCGCTTTCTGCAAAACCACACGATGAACGGCCTGTCCGGCAACCGCGAGTCGCGCCTGGCCGATGCGTCCAGCCCCGCATCGTGTTCCCGGCCCGCTTTCCGGAATTTCCAGGGGGCCTGCCGATTATCAGTCCCCCGACACCGGCGCGGTCCGGGGCGTGGCCGTCCGTGCGGTATGTCCATGCGCTTTCGCGGGCGCCGGAGGCCCTGGATGCGTATCGTTAAATTTTCCGAAGGAGCATCAGCCTTCTTCCGATGTCCGAGAACGGGAGGGTTATAACCTCTTCGCGCTCGATTTCCCAGCCCGGGCCGGTAGACCGGCTTCGGGCAATAGACCCGCCGGCGTCCTTGAGGCTCAGGTTCTGCGCGACGTAACCGCCGCCGGTCAGGAGCGGCCCCGCGAGCGGCAGAAGCTCCGCGAAAGATTTAAAGGCGCGGGAGAAGACGACGTCGAAGGAGAACGGAGCGAGAACCGTCCGGCCCGAAGCGGCTCCAGCCGCCTCCTCCAGGACATTCGCGCCGGAAAGCCCAAGCGTCCGGATTACATGCCGCAGGAACGCCGCCTTCTTGCGGGCCGGTTCGACAAGCGTGATGTCCATCTCCGGCAGGACGATCTTCAGCGCAAGGCCCGGAAACCCCGCGCCGGAGCCTATGTCGCAAGCGGTAAAGCGCGAGAGCCTGCCGGGCGGCAGGATTCCAAGGAGCGCAAGCGAGTCCAGGAAGTGCTTTATTATTATCCCGTCCGGCTCCGTTATGGCGGTCAGGTTCACCTTGGCGTTCCACTTGAGAAGCTCGGCGAGATATAACTCGAACCGCCGCGCCTCGTCCTCCGAGAGCGGAAACCCCAGTTGTTTTGCGCCGTTAGACAGCTTATCGAGAGTCATAAACATCTGCGTTACGTAAAATTGTTCCACGTGGAACAAATCGCCTTTGCACCTTAAACCGGTTGTGGCCGTTGCAACTTCTCGTTCCGTCGCTTCGCCGTCCCTGTTTATAATCTTGAATGCACCTTAAACCGGTTGTGGCCGTTGCAACGATAATGAAGCTCTGCTTAAAGAGGCTGTTGACATCTTGAATGCACCTTAAACCGGTTGTGGCCGTTGCAACGACGGCTTGGCGGGAATGCGTGTAGAAGAGGCTAATCTTGAATGCACCTTAAACCGGTTGTGGCCGTTGCAACTGTCTCATCTTGTGGTTACAACGGTTGCAACCGCGATATATTGGATACTTGGCGAGCGGACGCACCGGGCATTTATGCCGCTTACATGCGCCCTTCTCGACCTTCAGGCCGTTCAAGCCGGCCTTCAGCCGCGGGCACGCGTTTTCCCTTGGGATAGCGTTGCCTTTGTCGCGGCCTCGTAATCTCTGCAAAGTCGAATTATCAAAGATCGCCGGACTTACTCTTAATATCCTGCTTCTTCATCTGTTCCGTGATAAGCTTCTCGATGCCGTCTGTGGCGAGGTTGCGCGCCGCGTTATAGTCCGGGTCCGCCTTGTACCCGCATTCCGGGCAGACGAAGCGCGCGGGCCTGGCGCCGTTTCGGTTTTCGTCCCGGAACTTGCGGTCGAATTCCATATGGATGTGGCCGCACTCGCTGCACCGGCGGCTCGTGTATTTGGGACTTACCTTCCGGAACTCAATCCCGGCCTCCTTTGCCTTGTAGGCTATGAATCTCTGAAGCTCTTCGTATCGCCAGCGCTGGCCGATGAACGTCCCTGCGAGCGTTTCTTTAAGGCCTTCAAGGTTCTCCATCTGTATGACGCCCGCGCCGTTGTCCTTTGCGAACTTTACGACCGCCGCCGACATCTGGTGGTTCAGCGTCTTGTATGCGCTGTCAATCCTGCCCTCCAGCTTCTCTATGGGCATGAGCTTTCGCGCCCTGCCGTGCCCGGAGCGGGCGGTCTCGGAGCTGATCTCCGTCCTGCCGCCGCGCTGGATCTCGCGCCGCCGCCGGACAGTCTGGTTCTGAAGCGCCCTCATGCGTGCGCCGAGCGCGCCGAAGGCCCTCCGGCCAAGGCGGGCGTGGCCATTGCCGATTGCGGCGAAGAGAGGGCACGAAACCCCCACGTCCACGCCGACGATGCGCTCTTTGGAGAGGTTTTGCGGCGATTCGGCGGGGAAATCATAGGTGACGAAGAGGTGCCATTTCCTGCTTTGCTTGTCTTCCTTGATTTCAAAACACCTCTGGCGCCAGCCGTCTTCCTTGTTGTCCGCGTTATCCAGGAGCCTGTCGAGGATTGCGCGCTGGCCGTCCCCAAGGCTGTCTCTCTTTATCGCTATCACGACGCACGGATAAGGCTTCAGACGGAGCGCAAGCTTGACGACGACATCGCCCGACTGCGTCCGCTTGAGACGGGGCTGACTATCTTTGTCGCACCTTACCGGAATGGCCATGTCGCTCCGGAAGGTCGGGAGCGCGCTTTTCCCCTTTAAGACATCGCTCCATTTGGTATTTGAAGTCAGCGCTTTCAGCTTGTAACTCGATAAAGCATCGACGACATTCGCAGGCAGCGCGCCGTCCTTTGCAAATTGGACGAACGGCGCAGACAACTCCTCGGCGCTCTTCTTTGCCCGCTTCGACTTTTCGTCTTCGAGAGTCTTTTTCAGTTCCCTGTTCAGCTCGCTGATTTTTTTCTGCTTATGTTCCACGCCGGCACGTTTCTGGTGAAAGGCCAGGTACGCCTCGCTCAGGGCCATGTTGGCAAGCCGGAACACGCGGTATCGCGCCTCCCTCAGCAGGTCTCCCAACTCCTTCCAGTTCATGAAGTCGCCGGGCTTCAGTATGTGAAGCTTCAGGACCTTCGTATGACGAGGCAAGCCGTCCTCCTTTCGTATGCCACTTTACTCAAACCGGAATCAGTAGTCAAGGGCTTTCTGGCCTGGAAAAATATGGGGTGTGTCCCTGGTTTTTATTTCGGGACTTTCGCGGGCGTGTTTCGGGGCGATTTTATGGGCCGGGGCGCGGTTTCGGGGGTTGCGGGAGGGGGGTTCGGAGGGGCGATTTTTAAGGTTTTGCCTGGCTGTTTATCCTGATTTTTAAAGGACTTGCCATTTTTTAGGCTATATTTCCGATAATGCGTCCAGACGCAGTCTGGCAATTTATAACCAACTGAAACCTAAGGGTTTTTGCCGCCATGTTCCACGTGGAACATACTTTCTTTTCGGGTGAAAAGAAAGTATGCAAAGAAAAGCCGGACGAAAAGCTATTCCCGCAGCCTTTTGTTTTTCTCCAGCGCTACGAGGATTATCGCAACCGCCGCGGGCGTAATACCGGGAATCCTCCCCGCCTGTCCGACGCTCTGCGGCCCGACCCTCGCAAGCTTCTCCCGCACCTCCCTTGAGAGACCCGGAAGCGAGTAATCGAACCCGCGCGGGATAAGCTTTTCGTCGTATCTCTTCAGCCGCTCCACCTCGCCGGCCTGCCGCTTTATGTAGCCTTCGTATTTCACGAGAATCTCCACCTGCTCTGCTGCGGCAGGGTCGAGCGCCTCCGCCGCCGGATATTTTTCAAGCAGTTGCGAATAAGCTATCTCCGGTCTCTTGAGCATCTCCTTCAGGGGGACTTTTGCGCCGTCAAGCTCTCCAGAAGTCCCTTCCAGCCGGGCAAGCTCGCGCTCCGTCTGTTCGCGCCTTTTTAAAAACTTCCGGTAAACCTCATCGCTCACAAGGCCCAGCGTAAAACCCTTCTCCATAAGCCGGATGTCCGCGTTGTCCTCCCGTAGCAGCAGACGATATTCGGCGCGGGAGGTGAACATCCGAAACGGCTCGTCTACGCCTTTTGTCACCAGGTCGTCGATCATCACGCCGATGTAGGCCTCGTCCCGGCCAAGGACGAGAGGCTCAAGCCCCTTCACGAAATGGGCCGCGTTGATGCCTGCAAGAAGCCCCTGCCCGGCGGCCTCCTCGTAGCCCGAAGTCCCGTTTATCTGTCCGGCGTGGAAGAGGCCCTCGACGCGCTTGGTCATAAGGCTTGGGAGCAGTTCCGTAGGGGGCACATAGTCATACTCGATAGCATAGCCTGGGCGCATAAGCTCGGCGTTTTCAAGGCCTTCAATAGTCCTGACGAGGGCCGTCTGGACGTCCGCAGGCAGGCTCGTGGATATGCCGTTGGCGTAATATTCGGCGGTATCATAGCCCTCCGGCTCAAGAAAGACCTGGTGCCGCTCCTTGTCGGCGAAGCGCACGACCTTGTCCTCTATGGACGGGCAGTAGCGCGGGCCGACGCCCTTTATCTTTCCGGAATATAACGGGGAACGGTCGAGACTCCCAAGTATTATCTCGTGCGTTTTTTCGTTCGTATAAGTGATGTAGCATGGCAGCTGCCGGTTAGTTATTTTTTCCGTCGAGAAGGAA
>JAJYGS010000162.1 GCA_021785055.1 Nitrospirota bacterium
TTCCGATCTTTCTGCCACGCCAACGTATTCCTGGACGCCCGGCGCGGGCGATGTCGGCCCGAACTACGTGTCCGTGTGGGTCAGGAGCGCAGGCTCGACCGACCAGTATCAGGCCACTACCATGGTTAATTTTGACGTTCAATAGGGATTTGCCATAGTTTCGTGCGGCGCTTTGTCGGTACCGCTTCCGAAGGCAAAACAGTTTTTTTCTTCCTTGCGATTCGACGCAGGGAAAATTAAAAAGCGGCGCATGACCTGCGCCGCTTTTACTATGCCGCAGACGGCAATTTTTCTAAAGCGGACCGCCGTTATGACAGGTTGTGCAGCCCGGCCAGGAATATCCGTCCCAGTTGGTCGGCGGGTCTGTGTTATTCTGAATGGCTGCGGATATGTCGGTTATCTGCGCGGAAGTCAGTTGCGTAAGCCGCGTGATTTGCATGCCGCCGTATATGCTGCCGGCCCCCGCGTTGGTATTTATGGCGTTTTGAATTCCGGCAGAGGTGGAAGCGCTTTTGATGTTTGACGGCAGGTTCTTGATGTCGGTATCGTGGCAGCTGATGCAGTCCGTATAGAAGAGAATTGCGCCCTGGACGGGGTCTATGGTGCCGGTGCTTCCGGTGGTGCTGCCGCTGAACGGCGGCGCAATGGCGAGGGCGCCGGCAATCAGCTTCAAATCCGACATGCTGTACTTCCTTATAAGCGGCGTCATGGGGTTGTTACGCGACCTGTTCTGCCTGAAGCTCAAGATAATCTGTCTGAAGGTCTGATGAGATACATCTGAATTATCGTACGGCCCGTGGCAGGATACAGTCCCGCAATTATAGGACGGATTGCCGGGATATTTTGCGTTGTAGAGGTTTTCGCCCCGGTATATGGCAAACGCCGCGATTACCGCTCTCATCTGCGCCAGCGTCATCCTGCCCTTGAACCTCGGCACGGCTCCGAGGGAAACCGAAGTATTTACGCGATATACGTAATTCCTCATGGAAGTATGCAGCCTGAAGGCCCTGTTTATCTGGCCGACATTGGCTGTCATCAGCTTCGGGTCGCCTGGAGAGGCTATCGGCCCGTGGCAGTAGGCGCAGTCAACGGCATAGATTTCGTTGCCGGCAAAAATATCCAGGCTTTTAAGGCGGTTATAGCTGTAACCAGTAATTGCTGTCGAGAGCAGGAGGGCTGCTGCGGCGGCGGATATGAGAAAACCTTTCATGTTCATTCTTCCTTTCTTCCCCTTGCGGGCATGTGGGGGCAATAGGGCATAATCTCGCCGTGAATTGGATTAGAGTATTCCGGGTTCCTTGGATATTCAATGGCTTAGGATGTGCATAGAGCTTTTTTGAGGATGCTCTCAGAACAGGGACGGAATGCTTTTTCGATGCGCGATTTAAGAATTGCTGAACCGCTCTTTTTTAATAAAAATGAGTATATCATAATTTTTACATTTGTAAAATAGCCTTCCCCGCACCCCCTTTTTGGCCCGAAATTGCCCGAAAACGGCCCGTTTTTAGCCCGCTTTCGATACCGGGGTAGAAAGGCGCAAATTACCATATTTTTACTTTAATAATCAGCAGGTTGTATTAATAATCCGTAACTGCTATTATTAATTAACTTTCCCGACCGATGATATTTACTCTTTGCGTCCGACGCCAAATATCAGTAAAGTGCCTTGCAATTCCCGAACGCCTCTATCGGGAATCCAGATTTTTTTCTTGACGTCCATTTTAATTTATGAGTAAATTAGCCCGCATTAATTTTCTTTAATTTTTACCTGCCGCCCACCGGGGCGGTATTTTATCGACCGAGTTCCAAGGAGGCACTCAAGTGAGGAAGCTGCTTGTCGGTTTGTCCGTCGCATTTTTGTTAACCCTTTTATCCGCTCCGGCGTGGGCGGTGGCCATATCCTCGGCCATGGTTAATTATTCCACGACGCCGAAAACAATAACCATAACGGGCGTGGGTTTCGGTTTGCATCCAAAGGTCTGGTTCGACAGCCCCGTGGCGATTGCGGCGGCAAAATCTCCGTATAGTAAATTCATGCTGACGACATCGTCAGTCTCCAACACGAGCATCACCGCTTCGCTCCCTTCCGGCATCGCTCCGGGGACGTATGCGCTGCTGGTCGTCAACCCGATTGCCAGGTTGGGCGCGAGGTATGAGGTGACTTATGGCGCGGCTGGGGCGGCGGGGCCGATGGGGCCGATGGGGCCAACCGGAGCAACCGGGGCAACCGGGGCTACGGGAGCTACAGGCGCGACCGGGACTGCCGGGCCTGCGGGGCCGCCGAGTCCGTCCGCGATGCAGGCCGCGCTCCTGCAATGGTATACCAGGACATTTGGCGTGGGAACCAATCCCCAGGGCATAGCCTTCGACGGGACGAACATGTGGGTGACGAACTCCGGCAGCAACAACGTGTCCGTGATAAACGCCGCCACCGGCCAGCCCGCAACATCCTATGGCGCCAACGGCGTGATTGGCGGTTTCGACGGCCCCACCGGCATAGCCTTCGACGGGACGAACATGTGGGTGACGAACTATGGCAGCGCCACCGTGTCCGTGATAAACGCCGCCACCGGCCAGCCCGCAACATCCTATGGCGCCAACGGCGTGATTGGCGGTTTCAACGGCCCCATGGGCATAGCCTTCGACGGGACGAACATGTGGGTGGCGAACTGGGGCAGCAACAACGTGTCCGTGATAAACGCCGTAACGGGCCAGCTCGCCACGGGCCTTGCCTCTAATCCCATTAACGTGGGGGGCGGTCCCGAAGGCGTAGCCTTCGACGGGACGAACATGTGGGTGGCGAACGAAATCAGCAAGACCGTGTCCGTGATAAACGCCGCAACGGGGAGCGTCGTGAATACCGTTGGCGTGGGGATCGGTCCCGACGGCATAGCCTTCGACGGGACGAACATGTGGGTGACGAACTTCATCAGCGGCACCGTGTCCGTGATAAACGCCGCCACGGGGAGCGTCGTGAAGACCGTTGGCGTGGGGAGCGGTCCCGAAGGCATAGCCTTCGACGGGACGAACATGTGGGTGGCGAACTATGGCAGCGGCACCGTGTCCGTGATAAACGCCGCAACGGGAAGCGTCACTAAAACCATTACCGTGGGGACCAATCCCGAAGGCATAGCCTTCGACGGGACGAACATGTGGGTGACGAACTTTAGCAGCAACACCGTGACGAGGATTCCGGCGAAGTAGGCCGGGCGCTCGGCGGCGGACTTATACAGGGGCCAGCCCATGCGGCCCCTTCACTTACGCCAGCCGCGCCTTGAGCTTCAGGTATGGCCCGCCGTCGGTGACCTTCACCCACTCCTTGTGACCCTTGCCGCAGTAGCCCAGGCCGAAGAGGGTAGACTTATTGCCCACCATGCTGATGGAATTCAGCATGTCCGGCAGATACCCCGTGACGATTACCGGGGTATAGACGTTGCCCGTAAGCTTCCCGCCCCTTATCTCTTCCGCCAGGTAGCCTTCGAGCTGTATGCCCCAGCCCTTCGGGTCTTCCATGCCGTTACTGGGGTGGGTGAGGTAATAGCCGAAGTCTATGCTGCCGAGCATCTCCTCGAACGTGTCGCTTCCGGGGCCGAAGAAAGTATTCGTCATCCGGGCGTAGGCCTTGCGCTCGCAGGACTCGCGACGGCCATTGGCTGTTCTTTGTATGCCAAGCCGGGTAGCGGAGTTTAAGTCCGTAATGCCTGAGACGAGGACGCCGTCCTTTATAATCTGCGTGCGGGAGGCAGGCTGTCCCTCGTGGTCGAAGAAGAAGCTTGCCGCCGCGCCTTCACAGGCGGGCGAGTCGAACATGTTGACAAGCGCCGAACCCACCGGTTTATTTAGATATTCCTGTGCCCTTGAGCGGCCTTTTAAGAACATGTCCGTCTCCGTGCCGTGGCCGAAGCACTCGTGCGCCGTGATGCCGGCGAATTCAGGCGAGAATATGCAGTCGTAGTATCCGGGGGCAAGGCGCGGGGCGTTAAGGATGCGTCCGCAGTCCCGGACGAGGGAGACGAACTTTTCCTCCGGGATTACGGAGTTCTCGTATCCGCCCTGGCGCGAGTCGCCTTCGTGCAGCTGGGCGGTATTTTCTCCGTCCTTCATGACTGCCTGTATAACGGTTTGTCCCCTTTTCAGGTCCTGGAAGAGAACCTTATTGCGGTTTACGTAAAGCTCGCGGTTCCTGGTATAGGCGTAGACGGAGACGGCGTTCACGATGCGCCCGTCCATACCCTGAAGCTTCTCCATGTATTCCGAGCACCGCGAGACCTTGTCCTTTAAGGACACGGAGTCGTTGGGGACGGCTTCCTTTACGTCGAAGTCCTTCTCCATTTTCTCGCCGGGGTCTATGCGGATATTCCCGCCGATACCGGCAAGCTCCGCCGATTTTACAAGCTCCCGCGCGGCCTTCCTGAGCCCCTCCGGGGTGAGGTCGGAGGTGGAGCGCTCGATAAATTCGCTCCCCGTGAATACCGTCAGAACGGCGCCCCGCGAGGGGTCGAGCGGCTCGATGCGGGACTCCTTCGTCATCACGACCACCCGCTCGCCCAGGGTCTCCATGACAAGCCCGCAGGCATAGGGAACGGTCTTTTCCATGCCGGAGACAATCTCGGACAAAAGAGGCTTTAATGTTGAAATGTCCATAATCCATGTATGTGTAACATGCGCCGGGCGGCTTTGTCAAGAGGTCTGGCGGAATGGTATAATTAAAAATAAGGGCTGCAAGTAACGAATAACGAGCACGGGACTTTTCATAAAGGAGACACATGAGCCGAAGACCCGTTTTTTTCATAGCGGCCTTTGCCGTCGCGCTTTCTGTCCTGGCCTTCGCCTTCTTCCAGAAGGACAGCGACCCTGGCCGCGCATACGACACGGGCGCAAGGGTAATGCTGCCGGATTTCTCCGGCGTAATACGAAGGGTCATGCCCTCGCTCGTCAAGATCGAGAACGAGGGCCTGGCCGCGCACCCGGCCTTCATAATCGGCGGCGGACATGGCGGCAAAGGCGACATAGAGATTGCAGAGACAAAGGAGGGTACCGGCTTTTTCGTGAACAGAAGCGGCCTGATACTGACGAACTACCACGTCATAGAGGGCGCGCAGGTTCTGAAGGTCTTCACGAGGGATAAACACAAATACAATGCGAAGGTCATCGGGGCGGACCCGCTCTCCGACATCGCCGTAATCAGGATAAAGCCTGATTTCAACGTCGTCCCGGTGAAAATGGGGGATTCCTCGAAGCTGAAGGTCGGCCAGTGGGTTATAGCGCTCGGAAACCCCCTTGGGCTGAACTTCTTTTCCTCGGCGGGGATAGTTTCCGGCTTCGGGCCGCCGGGGCCGCACTATATCGGTTTTTTCGACTTCATTCAGGCGGACCTGAACATCCAGCCGGGGAACTCCGGCGGGCCGATGATAAACTACCAGGGCCAGGTGGTGGGGATAAACAACGCATACTTAGGCCCAGGGACCATGATAGGCTTCGCCATACCCATAAACAGGGCGAAGGAGGTAATGGCGCAGCTCGTAAAATACGGCAAAATCTCGCGCGGATACCTGGGACTTATAGGGCAGGACCTGACCGAGGGGCTGGCCCAGCGGCTTGGACTTGAGCGAGTCCGGGGGGCGCTCGTCTCGGACGTCCTGGACGGGAGCCCGGCGCAAAAATCCGGCATAAGACCAAGGGACGTGGTGCTGGAGTGGAGCGGAGACGAGATAAAGGACAACCGCTCTCTTCAGGAAAAAATATACAGCTCCCCCGCCGGGAAAAGGGTGGATTTACTTGTATTCAGGGACGGGAGACGGGTTCATCTGCCCGTAATCCTGGGCGAGCTTGAGGCGCATTCGCTTGCGACGGAACGGGTCGCCATGCAGTGCGGGATTACGCTTGAGCCCATATCCGAGC
Source organism: Nitrospirota bacterium (assembly GCA_021785055.1). Lineage (GTDB taxonomy): Bacteria > Nitrospirota > JACRHJ01 > JACRHJ01 > JACRHJ01 > JAKAHE01. The sequence goes on from JAJYGS010000162.1 coordinate 5,902, forward strand.
CGATTGCGGAACGGTTCGGGATGGCAAAGGCCGTCGGCCTGCTGGTATTGAAGGTCGTCCCCGGCTGTCCTGCGTTCGAGGGCGGGCTTCGTTTCGGAGACGTGGTTCAGAAGATAGAGGGCGTCCCGGTAAATACCGTCTCGGATTTCTACCGCGAATACTTGAGGGCGCGCCCCGGCAGGAACATCCTCGTGCAGGTAATCAGGGACGGCAGGCCGTTCTACGTGACGATACAGCAGGAGGGATAGGGGCGTCGGAGGTGTTCCTGAAAGAACATCATCTTTAGCGTACGCCGCCATCAACGGAAAAATACTTGACAAGCCATACCGTTTAATGTCTCATATTGGGCCAATAGTAAAACTGGAGGAAGATTGGCCCGTCCGTCCAAAAATATACCGCCGGAAGAGCGTCTTATCTTCGCGCTCGATGTCCCGACAGTAAAAGAGGCCAAGGGCCTCGTCGAGGAACTGGGAGATTCGGTAAAATTCTACAAGCTGGGCCTTGAGATATTCATGGCCGGGGGATACTACGAGCTCATAGACTGGCTCCGGGCGCGGGGGAAGAAAGTCTTCGTGGACCTTAAGTTTTTCGACGTCCCGGAGACCGTGAAAAGGGCAGTTCGGCAGCTTAACGGCCGGGGCGTTGCTTTTGCCACGGTGCATGGAAACGACGGCATCCTGAAGGCCGCGGCACAGGAGAAGGGCGACGTAAAAATCCTTGCCGTGACAATGCTTACGAGCCTTGACCAGGGCGACATGGAAGACCTGGGCTTTAAGGCGGACATAAAATCCGTGGTGCTCTCGCGGGCGAAAAGGGCGCTGGAAGCAGGCTGCGACGGGGTAATTTCGTCTGGTCTTGAGGCCCCGGCGTTGCGGGAAAACCTGGGCGAGCGGCTCATCATAATCACGCCGGGAATCCGCCCCGTGAAGAACACCGACGACCAGAAGCGGACGGTGGACATAGAGGAGGCGTTTGAGAGCGGCGCGGATTATATCGTCGTCGGCAGGCCTATAAAGAACGCCTCGGACAGAAAGGCCGCGGCGGAGGAGATACATAAGAGGATTAAGGCGGTATTCAAATAAATATGAAAATTAAGAGGCCTTTAACGGATACCTCTCCGGGTGCTCGATTATGTCAACGGTAAGGTCAACGTCCAAATCCGGCCAGAAAAAATGTCCTTCGCTCGGCTGCTCGACATTCAGTATCTTTCCGACTGGCGCGTCCTTAAACCAAGGGAAGTCTTGATAGGACATAAATAATTCCCTGTCGTCAGCCAGAAGCCATACGCCGTCCTTGGAGATGTTGGTAATTTCAGCCTCTAAAGTGTTTTTCCCAGGCTTGTTTGAATTCGCCATAGTGCGCCTCAATGATATTTTCGATTTCCCTTAACTGAGCACCAGACAAGTTATAGTTTTTCATCAACTCGATGTCGGGTTCCAACCAATATTTCGCTTCTCCTTCGGGGCATGTGACATGCACGTGCATCCGAGTCTCCTCGCGAGAGAAGAAAAAGAAACGATAGCCCTTTTCTCTTAAAACCGTAGGACTCATCTATAATTTATATATTCTTCCATATGCGAAGTCAAGAAGAACAAAATGATTAGCCAAATGGCAGGTTGGCGCTCGGAGCAGGAAGGGTTATTAATAGCCCTCCTTTAGATTCCAAGTTGTTTCGAGACATATGCAGTAATAACGCCCCAAGCGGCCTGCTTTACAGTCTCTTTTGCAACGCCGAACAGACCCTGAAAAATTGGCTTAACTTTCCCAAGGTCTCCTGTTTTCGCGGTATTAACCAACTCAACGACATCTCTCTTTTTCGCTTCATTAAAAGAGGGGTCTTCAAAGGCTAGGAGCTTGGATAAATATTCGATGACCTCAGAATCGTTGTCTATATTGAAATTCACAGCCTGGTTGACGGTGCTTCCAATGCCAATTGGAGACTGATAAAAATTCCCGCCTGAAATATGCACGGGTGCTGCTGGTGAACTTTGTTTTGCTGTAGATTTCCGGGCTTGGGCAGCTCTGTAACCTTGTTCCGTCAGGTACACGTATTCTCGCTTGCTGAATATGGTAATAACAACAATCGGCGAACCCTGAGAGTTTTTATATGGCGCCATTGGGCCGGTCTTTACGTACTTACTTTCTTCAAGCTGCTTTAAAGCAAGGTCAAAATCAACTTTAGAATGCACTCCATCCGCGCAGTATTTCATTTCGAGATTAGCGATGGATGGCCCAACATATCCATTCTTTAGGTCGTTCGATGTGCGGCGTCTGTTAACAAAATCAACCTCAACATATGCAAGGATTTGCCCCGCTAAGATATCGATTTTACTCATGGTCATAAATCCTTCTTGTATACCCTGTACCTCTTATAAATCCTGCCCCCCATCGCCTCGATGCCCTTGTTGATGGCGTCGTTGTCCTCAAGAGTCCAGGAAAGCTCGCCGCCGGTGATGCCGACCTTCTTGGCCGTCATAAGCATCGCGTGATACAGAACCGCGTCGAAGCCCCTGCCACGATATTCCGGGAGCACACCGAGTATCATAAGACGCACCTCGGTAATCCTGCGTCGGTAATAAAGAAACTTCAATAGCCCGAACGGGAACAGATGCCCCCCCATTTTTTTTAATACCCTGTTTATGTCCGGCATGACAATCGCCACGGCCACGGCCCGCCCGTCGATCTCTATGAACTGCACCATCTCCGGCATGACGATGGGCTTGAGCTTCCCCGCCGTGTATTCAAGCTCGGCGTCCGTCATGCTTGCAAAGTCCCAGTTATGCTCCCAGGCGGAGTTGTAAATAGCCTTCACAATCTCCAGGTCGCGGCGGAACTGCTTCATGTCGAGCTGCCTGAGGGTAATGTTGTCCCGCTTCTTTATCCGTTCGACAATGCGGGAGATCCTCTCCGGCGGCTCCACGGAGGAGCTAAGATACCAGGCGTACAAGTCCTTCGCCTTCTCCATGCCCGCCGATTCCATAAGCTCGTGGTAATACGGCGGGTTATACGGCATCATGATGCAGGGGCTTTTGTCGTAGCCTTCGAGGAGCATCCCGGCCTCGTCGTTAAGCGTGGGAGACGCCGGGCCGTAGACGACATCCATCTCCCTGTCCTTCAGCCAGCCGCACGCGGAGCGAAGGAGCGCCTTTGCCGTATCCTTGTCGTTCACGCACTCGAAGAACCCGAACCACCCGGCGTTCACGTTATGATATTTGTTGTAGTTGCGGTCTATTATGGCGGCGACGCGCCCGACGGGTTCCCTGCCGTTATAGGCGACGAAGTATTGTGCCTCGCCGTGCGCGAAGAAGGGGTTCTTTTTCTTGTCGAGGATGGACTTCACGTCCATTATGAGCTGAGGCACCCAGAGGGGGTCGTTTTTGTAGAGCCTGAAGGGGAGGCGGATGAAATCCTGAAGCCTCCTGCCGCCGTCGGCGGCGAATATGGCAGGTTCCATTTGAGATGGCCTTTCTGTTATACAGATTGCCGAAAAGGATGCCGATTCTGCCGGCAGATTGGAATGCTTATCCCGCCATAATATCTTAAGGATTGACTTTGGTGCAAGTATTTTATAAAGTTATACACGCTTTTTTAAAAATCCGGGAGGTCTTCCAAATTATGAAACCGAGGCTTTTTTTGATCGTATTTTCGGCCCTGCTCTCGCTTTCCGTTTCCAGCCGGGCGCTTGCAGTTTCGTGGTCTATGACCGGCGGCGGAGCCTTCGGCGCGGGCGCAGGCCCCGCGTCCGTCGCCGTGGGTGATTTCAACGGAGACGGCATCCCGGACATCGCCGCGGCGGACAAGAACTTAAACGGCAGGATAGCGATACTTATAGCCAAGCCGACAGGCGGGTTTTACAAGGCGAGGCTCGTCGTGGCGGGGCCAAACCCCGTATGCGTCGTAGCCGGAGACTTCACGGGCGACGGGAAGGCAGACCTTGCCGTGGCGGACTGGAGCGGCAGGGAGGTAAGGGTAATACCGGGAAACGGAGACGGCACCTTCGACGCGGCCAATGCGAAGATAACCACCGGGCTTGGCGCAAACCCCGTCCATATGCGCGCGGCGGACCTGAACGGCGACGGGAAGCTCGACCTTGTTGTCGCGAATTATAATTCCGGGACGGTTTCCGTGCTCATCGGGAACGGAGACGGCACCTTCCAGCCGCCCGTAGACTATACCGTCGGGGCGAAGCCGCGCCATGTCTGCATTGCAGACTTCAACCACGACGGAAAGCCCGACATCGCTGTTACGCTCTGGGGCGAAAACAAGGTTGCCGTGCTCCTCGGCAACGGGGACGGGACGTTCCAGACCGCCAGGACATTCCCTGTCGGCGTAAATCCGCTCGGCGTGGAGGCGGCTGATTTGAACGGGGACGGGAATATCGACCTGGCAGTCGGGATATTCAATAACGACCGCATACAGATACTCGACGGCGACGGGACGGGCAACTTCACGGCTCCGCCCGCCGGCCAGAGCGCATACCTCGCGGCGCCGTCGGGGCCGCAGGAGATGGTAATCGGGGACTTCGACGGCGACGGCAGGCCCGACATAGCCGTCGCAGGAAGCCTGAGCAATACCGTATGCGTCTATCCGGGCAGAGGCGACGGGACGTTCCGGGTCCGGAGGGTGTTTGCCGCCGGGAGCTACCCCGTGGCGCTCGCATCGGGGGATTTTTACCGGGACGGAATGCCCGGCCTTGTTACGGCCAACTTCCTTGGGAACAGCGTCTCGGTCTACAGGCCGTCAGTCGCGGCCATAGGTTTTTGGAGCTACACGACCGCCCCGCCGATAAGCCTGACGGCAGGCGTGAACCCTTCCGGCCTGCTGGCGGACGATTTCAATTACGACGGCGTACTGGACATGGCGGTATGCAACAAGGGCAGCGACAGCGTAACCGTTTTCATAAACAGGCGGTTTGCGTTCGGCAGCATGAGCGGCATGTTCGGAAACTTCACCGCCGTTACCACTCCGGCGCCGGGAGCGCCGCCGTCGTTTAGCTCGCTCTCCACAATCTCCGCGCCTTCGGGGCTTGCCTCCGGGGTCTTCACGAACTCGACAAGCCTACTGCACCCGGCGGACTTCAGGGCCGGACTTGCCGTGGCGAACTCCGGGAACAATACCGTGGCGATACTCCTGCCGAACGGCGGCGGGACGTTCAGGCCGATTACGTCGGCAAGCTCGCCGCAACTGCTGAAGACCGGAATCAACAACCCCTCCGCGATAAAGACCGCGGACTTCAACAAGGACAACAAAACGGACATAGCCGTCTGCAACGCGGGCGACGACAGCGTAACGATATATCTCGGCAAAGGAGACGGGACGTTCGCGTACAAGGCGAATTATCCGCTTGGACAGGCGGCGGGGCCGCTCTCGATGACCATAGAGGATTACAACAGGGACGGACATCCCGACGTCGCCGTGGCCGACCAGACCTCAGGCACGGTCTCGATACTCTTCGGCAAGGGGGACGGGACGTTCAAGCTCGGGAAGAAAAGCTATCCGGCAGGAAGCCTGCCTTCGTCAATCGCGGCGATGCCGGGCGGCAGCATAGCTTTTTCGGACGCGGGCAGCAATGCGGCAAGCTTCCTTATCAATAGCGGCTCCGGAGGGTTCATCCTTAGCAAGACCATCTTCAATGTCGGCTCATCCCCCCTTGGCATCCTCGCCCAGGACGTGACGGACGACAGGAGAATCGACATAATTACGGCAAATTCCGGCTCGAACGACATATCCTTAATCCGGAGCAGGCCCTTGGGCGGTTATTACGCGCCGGTCAACTTCCCCGCGGGAGTTGCGCCTGTCGCCCTTGCCGCGCACGACTTTACCGGCGGCGGGGCGACCGACCTGGCCGTTCTGGACGCCGGAACGCCGCCAAACCCCGGCGGAGTAACAATTCTCCCGGGCCGGGACATAGCTTACCTGACCGTGGGGATAAACAACCCCGCCTTCGGCAGCGTTACGGTAAGCCGGCAAACGCGCCCGGCGACGGCCCCGGTAACGGTCTCGGCATCTTCGACCACGCTCCAGGTGGAGGGCGGCAAGGAGATAGAGCTTGCCGCGACCCCGGCTGCCGGCTATAAATTCTCCCACTGGGCGGGCAACATTGCGGGGAGCAAGAACCCGGCTTTCGCAAGCATGAACGCGGCGAACAGGAAGGTAACAGCCGTGTTCGTGGCGCAGTAACAAAAAGGGCCGTCATTCCGAGCCCTTCGGCTACGCTCAGGGCAGGCTCCGCCGAGGAATCCACAGTAGATTTATTTTTGAAATTCAAAAGATTACTGTGGGTCCCTCCGCTTCGGTCGGGACGACAAAAACAAAAAAGGGGGCCTTTGTCCGCAGGGGGCATTTATTCGCCCCCCTCTTTGTTTTCAACCGCTTAACCAAACTTATGTTATAATCAATAAGACAATTTTACATCAAGCGGTTTTAGCCGGAAGCGGCTCGAGCCGCCCGCCCAGGAGGGACTATGCCGGAACTCAGGAAAGACCCCATCATAGGCAGATGGGTAATAATATCCTCGGAGAGGGGCAAGAGGCCGACGGATTTCCAGGAAACCACGCCGCGCAAGAAGGGCGGTTTCTGCCCATTCGACTTAGGCAACGAGCACACCACCCCGCCGGAGGTGCTGGCGTACCGCGAAAACGGGACGGCCCCGAACACGCCGGGCTGGACTCTCAGGGTCGTGCCGAACAAGTTCCCCGCGCTCCAGATAGAAGGGGACTTGAACAAGCAGGGCGAAGGGGTCTTCGACAAGATGAACGGCATCGGGGCGCACGAGGTCATAATAGAGACGCCCCTGCACGACGCCACCATGTCCACCCTCCCCCTGAAGGCCGTCGAGAACGTGCTCTGGTCCTACCGCGACCGGCTTGTGGACTTGAAGAAGGACATACGGTTCCAGTACGTCCTGATATTCAAAAACGAGGGCGACGCGGCGGGCGCGTCTCTGGAACACTCGCACTCCCAGCTCATAGCGCTCCCCATCGTCCCTAAGCGCGTGCGCGAGGAAATCGACGGCGCGAAACAGTATTACCAGTACAAGGAGCGCTGCGTCTTCTGCGACATCATACGCCAGGAGCTGAACGCCGGCACCAGGGTGGTAAGCGAGAACAGGGACTTCGTGGCCCTGGAGCCGTTCACGCCCCGCTTCCCGTTTGAGACGTGGGTGATGCCGAAGCACCACGACAGCAGCTTCGAGGACATGAAGTCGCACGAGTTCCAGTCGTTGGCGGAGATGCTCCAGGGGACGCTCAGGCGCATAGACAAGATACTCAACTGCCCGCCGTATAACTACATCGTCCATACCTCGCCGTTCAGGGAGCCGGACAACGACTACTACCACTGGCACATAGAGATCATACCGAAGCTCACGAAGGTGGCGGGTTTCGAGTGGGGCTCCGGGTTCTACATAAACCCGACCGCACCGGAAGAAGCCGCGAAGTTCCTGAGGGAGGCGAAGATATAATCGATGATAAAAGGGGCGGCGTTGTCCGGAGGAGGCATCACCCTGGATTCACGGTCAACCCGCTGCAAAACGTAGATTTTCATTTTATCACAGCACGTATTTTGAAACGTGCGATGCAGGAGAATGTGATGGCGACGGAGGATAACGCCGCCCAAATTAATCGAGAGGGATTAATATGAAGATTGCGATATGCTCCTCGGAGGTCTATCCGTTCGCCAAGACCGGCGGGCTCGCCGACGTCGCCGGGGCGCTCCCCAAGGCCCTTTCAAAGCTGGGCGTGGAAACGTGCGTAGTGATGCCGCTCTACAAGGCGGTAGACCGCGCGAAGTGGGGCCTCAAGAAGACAGGCAAGACCGCTCAAGCGAAGATGGACGGCAGGGACGTTGAGGCGGCAATCTGGGAGGCCGCGCTTCCCGGCGCGTCCGAAACCGGTCCGTCGGCTCCGGCGGCGGCGAGGGCGTTCTTCGCCGAGGTTCCTAAATACTACGACCGGGACGTGCTCTACGGGACTCCGAAGGGAGACCTCCCGGACAACGCGGAGAGGTTCATATATTTCTCGAAGATAATCCCGGAGGTCCTGAAGGCCGTGGACTTCCAGCCGGACGTGATACACGCGAACGACTGGCAGACCGGGCTTACGGCGCTGTACCTGAAGACCCTTTACGCGGACGACCCGTTCTTCAGGGACGCCGGGACGCTCTTCACCGTGCACAACATAGGCTACCAGGGAAAATTCTGGGCGCTCGACTGGCACCTTGTCGGCCTGGGGCCCGAGTATTTCAACCCGGAGGGTCTTGAGTTCTACGGCGATATAAACTGCCTTAAAGGCGGACTCGTATACTCGGACATCATAAATACCGTCTCGAAGACATACAGCAAAGAGATACAGACCCCGGAGTTCGGCTACGGCCTGGAGGGCGTCTTAAGGAAAAGGGCGGCAGACCTCTACGGCATAGTGAACGGCATAGACTACGACGAATGGAACCCGGAGACGGACAAGGACCTCTATCGCAATTACGGCAACGGAGACTTGAGGGGCAAGCAGGCGAACAAAAAGGCGCTGAAGGACGAGCTCGGCCTGGCGGCGGGAACCAAGCCGCTCTTCGGGATAATCTCAAGGCTTGCCGATCAGAAAGGCCTTGACTTGATCGCCGGAGCTATCGACGATATGATGGCAATGAACCTACAGGTCGTGGTACTTGGGACGGGCGAGGAGAAATACCACAAACTCCTGACGGATGTCGCCAAAAAGCGCCCGAAGAGCATCTCCGTGAACCTCGCCTTCAATGCAAGGCTCGCGGACCGGATATACGCCGCTTCGGACGTTTTCATGATGCCCTCCCGCTATGAGCCGTGCGGCCTGGGCCAGTTAATCAGCCTCCGGTACGGGACGATCCCGCTGGTCAGGAAGACGGGCGGTCTCGCGGATACGGTAAAGAACTACAATCCGAAGACGGGCGGAGGGAACGGGTTCGTCTTTACGGACTACAGCCCGAAGGCGTTTTTAAAGGCCGTAAAGGCGACCCTTTCGGCCTATGACGACAAGACCGGCTGGAAAAACCTCGTCCTGGCGGCGATGAAGGAGGACAACTCCTGGGACAAGTCCGCAAGGGAGTATGTGAAACTCTACGGCAAGGCCGTCCAGGCCGCCAGGGAAAGGCAGGAAAAGGCGGCGTAGTATATGATTATATCGGAAAAGGTGGAGCTGGAGATACTCGCCGAGGTATCGAAGATCGCCAATTCCACCCAGGATTTTGCGGTAAAGCTCGACAAGATCGTCCGCGTGATAGCCGAGAAGCTCTCCCGCGACGTCTGCTACATCGTCCTTCGGGACAAGGAGAGGGACGTCCTTGTGCTGAAGGCCGCCGTCGGCCTGAACCCGGAATCCATAGACCGCGTCCTGCTCAGGATGGGCGAGGGCGTGTCCGGCTGGGTCGTCCAGAACAAGGAGCCCGTCGCGCTTGAGGTCGCGTCCGAAGACCCAAGGTTCAAGCTCGTGCCGCAGACGGGCGAGGAAAGATACAAGTCGATGCTCTCAGTCCCCATCATATTCGACGAGAACTGCATAGGCGCCATGACCGTCCAGACGATAGAACCGCACGTCTATTCCATAGACGAGATTACGCTTCTCCACACGATTGCGAACGACG
>JAJYGS010000151.1 GCA_021785055.1 Nitrospirota bacterium
TTATTAAAAAAAACCAGATTCTTCGCTTCGCTCAGAATGACAGGCGGGCGCAATGAATTGCGCCCCTACATTCAACCCTCGCCCATTATGCTTACCAGGCCTTCCCCTCTTCCGGGTCTATCTGCTCGTCGGGGTGCGAGGCGTTGTGCATCATAACAACCGAACGCCAGTTCTCGTCCACGAGTTCCTGAAACTTCTTAAGCATCCATTCGTTTTCCGGCTTGAAGAGGTGCTTGAAACGCCCCTGGGGTTTGAGCCATTCCGCGATGGGCCGGCGGTTCTTCTTTGGGTTATACGTAACCGTAGCGACGCCGTTGACAACTTCGTAGAGCGGCCAGAAACAGGTGTTCACGGCGAGCCTTGAGAGCGCAATCGCGTCGTTCGTCTGTGTGCGCCAGCCCCTGTTGCAGGGCGCGATGATGTTCATGAACTTCGGGCCTTCGATGCTCATGGCCTTCTGGACCTTCGCCATCAGGTCCTTCCAGTTGTGCGGCGAGGCCTGGGCCACGAACGGCACGCCGTGTGCGAGAGCGATTTTCGTCAGGTCTTTTCGCTTCTGGGTCTTGCCTTGTAATACCTTGCCCGCCGGGGATGTCGTAGTGTCCGCGCCGAAGGGCGTCGCAGAGCTTCTCTGTATGCCTGTGTTCATGTACGCGCCGTTGTCGTAGCAGACGTACATGAAGTCGTGCCCGCGCTCCAAAGCGCCTGAGAGCGACTGAAGACCTATGTCGTATGTCCCGCCGTCGCCGCCGAAGGCTATGAATTTTATCTTCCGATCAACCGGTAGTCTGCCCTGGCGCTTAAGGGACTGGTACATCGCCTCCACGCCGGAGATGGTGGCCGCCGCGTTCTCGAACGCGCTGTGTATCCAGGGGAGCTTCCACGCGGTATACGGATAAATCGTCGTAGCGACTTCCAGGCAGCCGGTCGCGTTCGCAATTATCACCGGCTCGTCTATGGCCGCCAAAACCTGCCTGACGACGATGGGCGCTCCGCACCCGGCGCACATCCTGTGCCCGCCGGTCAAGAGGTCCGGCTTCTTTGCGAGTTCCTTGAGTTTAAGTACAGCCATCACCGTCTCCTTTATTCTCTTACCGTTATATACTCGTAAAGGGATTTCGCGGGGCCTTTCTCCAGAAGCGTAGTAAGTTCCTCGAAGACCTTCCTTATGTCGTCAAGGCCCAGGTCCCGTCCGCCAAGACCGAATATCTTGTTTATCGTAACCGGCCTCTTCGGCAGGTCGTAGAGCGCGCTCCTGATTTCGATGAAGAGCGGGCCGCCCGCCGCGCCGAAACTGTCCGCGCGGTCCAGCACGCAAAGGGCCTTAAGGCCCTTGAGGGCGTCCGCAATCTCAAGATACGGGAACGGCCTGAAGAGCCTGGGCTTAAGTAACCCCGCCTTCACGCCCTTAGCGCGGAACTCGTCCACGACGACTTTCGCCGTGCCCGCGGCGGAGTTCAGCGCGACAAGGCCGATCTCCGCGTCGTCCATTTTATACGTCTCGAACAGCCCGTAGCTCCGCCCTGAGAGCTTCCCGTATTCCCTGCCGACCTCGATGACGACGTTCTTCGCCCGCTTGTGCGCCTCGTGGAGCTGTCTTCGGGACTCGATGTAGTAGTCCTGGAGGTGGAGCGCGCCGTATGTAACGGGATTGTTTATGTCGAGGAGCGGATACGCCGTTCCCTTGTACGGCCCGACGAAGTCCCTGACCTGCTGGTCTTCCAGAAGCTCCAGGTTTTCGATGGAGTGGGAGATTATGAACCCGTCCATGCAGGACATGACCGGGAGGTGAATATCCGGGTGCTCGCCTATGCGCGGCGCCTGGACGGTATTGTCGTAGGCCTCCTGTGCGTTCTCGGCATATATCTGTATCCAGCCCGAATCCCTCGCGCCCATCGAATCGGAGTGGTCGCAGTGAATGTTTATCGGGGCGGAAAGCGCCCTGTTGACGCAGGACAGCACTATCGGCAGCCTGTTGCCGGAGGCGATATAGAGCATCTCCCACATAAGGGCCAGGCCGTTGGCGGAGGTGGCGTTCATGACGCGCCCGCCCGCCGCCGCCGCGCCGATGCACGCGCTCATAGCCGAGTGCTCGGACTCCACCGTAACAAGCTCCGTATCCACCACTCCGTTTGCGACGAACGTGGAGAACTGCTGCATGATCTCCGTGGAGGGAGTAATAGGATACGCGGCGCAAACGTCCGGGTTTATCTGGCGCATGGCGTTGGCCACGGCCACGTTTCCAGTCATAGCGACTTTCTTCATGCCTTCACCGCCTTCTTTTCCCCGGCCATTTTGACGGCCTTCGCCCTTGCCTTCTCAAGCGCATCGGGCTCGGCACCCTCAGCCTCGGACATCATTACGATGGACTTAACCTTGGACGGGCATTCCAGCGCGCAGATCCCGCACCCCTTGCAGTGCAGGTAGTCGAACTCCCCGCGCTCGCCGTTTTCATCGACGGTAATCGCCGCGTCCGGGCAGAACACCCAGCAGAACATGCACTGTATGCAGTTCTCCTTTATCCATATCGGGCGCTCGCTCCTCCATGCGCCGGTATTGTACGCCTCGGCGTTTCCGGCTTCCTTTATAAGCCCGCCTTCCGGCAGGTCCTTCCATCCCTTTGGCTTGCTCATTTAAGACTTCACCTCCTCGTATGCCCTGCTCGCGGCGTCCAGGTTGCTCTGGATTATCTTTTCGGCGAACTTCTTGCCGAAACTCGCCCGAATGTCGGCAAGCAGGGTGTCAAGCTTTATTACCTTCGTCGCCTTCACCACCGCGCCGAGCATCGGCGTATTCGGCATGACGCGCCCGACGGTCTCCAGGCTTATCACGTTCGCATCCACGCAGAACACCTTCTGAGAGGACTTGAGCTTCATCTTCTTCCTGAGCTCGCCCGGCTCTTTCGGCGTGTTTATTACGAATATGGCGTCGTCCGTCGCCCCCTCCGTTACGTCCACCGTATCGAGGAGCGTCGGGTCCACCACGGCCACCACCGCCGGGTTCGTCACCTGGCAGTGGATAGTCATCGGTATTTCGCTTATGCGGTTATACGCCCGAAGCGGCGCGCCCATCCTCTCCGGACCGTATTCCGGAAAGGCCTGGACGTTTTTCCCTTCGGCCATGACCGCTTCGGCCAATACCTTGGCCGCCGTGACGGTTCCCTGACCGCCCCGGCCATGCCATCTTACTTCGAGTATGCCGGCCATAATTTAATTACCCCCTGTGTTACTTTGGAT
>JAJYGS010000127.1 GCA_021785055.1 Nitrospirota bacterium
CACGGTCGAGCCTCGCGGTTACGGCCTCGTATTCCTCGACGGTATTGCCGAAGATGTTCGCTATGACCTTCGTATCGAATTGAGCAAGAAACGGCAGCTTATGCTCGATAAAATTATCGACCCCGACATTCTGAAGGCCGATGGCGTTCAGCATTCCGGAGGGCGTCTCGCAGAGCCTCGGCGGCGGGTTGCCCTGCATGGGCTTTAGCGACAGGCCCTTTGTAGTAATCCCGCCGAGCAGCGAGAGGTCGAAATACTCAGAGTATTCCTCGCCGTAACCGAATGTCCCGGAAGCGGTGACGACGGGGTTCTTCAGCGTCAGAGGCCCAAGCTTAACCGCGAGAGAAGGTTTTATTATTAATTTATTCATTCAGAAAGACATCTCTTTAACCCCTCGCCCTCCGGGAGAGGGGCAGGGGGTGAGGGTTTTTACCATATTATATCCTCTGCGTCGAACACCGGGCCGTCGTCGCAGACCTTTTTATATACCGAGCCGCCGTGCTCGCGGTCGAGCACGCTTATCACGCAGCCCATGCACGCGCCGATGCCGCACGCCATGTTCGATTCCATAGAGGTATAGTTTTTAATCCCGTATTTCTTCGCAATCGCCGCGACGCTGATGAGCATCGGATGAGGCCCGCAGGAATAAATCACCCAGCCGCAAACGGTAGACCGTCCGCAGGCGTCATTGCGATTATGCTCACGGATGTAATCGTCCAGCGCGTGGGTTATCAGACCCTTCCTGGGAAGGCTCCCGTCCTCGGTCGCCGTGAATGTCTCGATTCCCTTCTGCCGGAACTCGTCCGCGCCGAGGACGTATTCCCTGCTCCTGCCGCCGATGAACGCTGCGGCGGTAATGTCTTTTCGTTCATCCGAGATATAATCCGCAAGGGCCGTAAGCGGCGCAACGCCTATCCCGCCCCCCACGATCAGCGCGTGTTTTACGCCCGCGGGTATGGAAAAACCGTTTCCGAGCGGCCCCAAGAGGTCGAGTTTGTCGCCGGGGATGAGCCGCGAGATAATGCCCGTGCCTCTTCCGGCCTGCCTGTACAGGAATCGCACGGAGTCGTCCGAGAGTTTCCTGTGCAGGCTCAAGGGGCGGCGAAGGAGCGGGTCGGTGGAGAGCCCGACCTTCAGCATGTAGAACTGGCCGGGCAGGGCAGGACGACCGGCCTTGTCTTTGCCTATGCCATCGGCTTCAATGTCCACGAGGAAATAGCCGGAGGTAAGCTCCTCGTTCTTCTTTATCCGCGCTATCATCAGTCCTCGAAAAATATTTCCAGGATTTCGTAGTCTACCGTCCCGGCTGGAATCCTGATCGTAACGACATCGCCGACGGCATGCCCTATCAAAGATTTCCCCACCGGGGACAATATCGAAATTTTGCCCTCCTTCAAGTCCGCCTCGTCCGTGCCGACGAGCGTATAGCGTTTTTCTTCCTCAGACTCCTGGTCGAGAAGGACAATCGTCGCGCCGAAGACGACCTTTTCGTTGGAGAGCCTGCTCGTGTCTATAACCTGCGCCGCCGCGAGTTTTCCCTGTAGCTCCTGCATCCGGCCCTCTATGAATCCCTGGCGTTCCTTGGCGGCGTGGTATTCGGCGTTTTCGGAGAGGTCTCCGTGTCCCCTCGCCTCTTCTATGTCTCTTATGTTTTTGGGCCGTTCCACCTTGCGGAGACGCTCCAGCTCATCCTGAAGCTTTATGTAGCCCTTCTTCGTCATCGGGATTTTCTCAGACATTGTTTTTCTTAATCTCTCCTTTCGGGGGCTTATGCCCGCCCGTGATATTCCTGAATGGTTTTTACGCTGCACTCGCTCTTGATATTGGAACTTATGGCCATCACAGCCGCCCGCGCGCCCGCGAGGGTAGTGAAATAAGGCACGTTCTGCGTAAGGGTCGTGCGCCGTATGCTCAGGGAATCGCGCTGGGACTCCGAGCCGAAAACGGTGTTTATCACCATGTCTATGTCGCCGTTTTTAAGGTGGTCTACAATATGTGGCCGTCCTTCCTTTACCTTGTTCACCGTCTCCACGGGTATCCCGTGTCCGGAAAGGAAACCCGCCGTCCCTTTTGTAGCTTCCAGTTTAAAGCCTATCTCCGAAAGCTCCTTTGCAATAGAAATGAGGAGCGGGTTTTTATCCTGGTCCTTTACACTTACAAACACCCTGCCGGTATTGGGGAGATGCGAGCCTGCGCCCGACTGGGCCTTCGCGAACGCCTTTCCGAACCCGGCGTCTACGCCCATGACCTCGCCGGTGGACTTCATCTCCGGGCCGAGTATCGTGTCCACGCCGGGAAACTTCGCAAACGGGAACACCGCCTCCTTGACGGCGGTATACCCTATCTCTACTTCTTTTGTAAACTCAAGCTCGTCGAGCGTCCTGCCCGTCATGACCCTTGCCGCCATCTTCGCGAGCGGGACGCCTATCGCCTTGCTCACAAAGGGCACGGTGCGGGACGCCCTGGGGTTTACCTCAAGTATAAAAATATCGTTGGCCTTCACGGCGAACTGGACGTTCATAAGGCCGATTACGCCAAGCTCCAGGGCCATCGCCTTGGTCTGCCTGGAAATCTTGTCGATTATGCCTTTGTCCAGGGAATATGGCGGGAGCGAGCAGGCCGAGTCTCCGGAATGCACGCCCGCCTCCTCGATATGCTCCATGATGCCGCCGATAACTACCTTCTTCCCGTCGGATAGGGCATCGACATCCACCTCTACGGCGTCTTCGAGGTACTTGTCGATAAGTATCGGGTGCTTCGGAGAGACCTTCACGGCGTTGACCATATACCGGCGGAGGCTTTCCTCGTCGTAGCAGATTTCCATGGCCCTGCCGCCCAGGACGTAGGAGGGCCGGACGATGACGGGATATTTTATTCTCGCCGCGACTGCTACGGCCTCCTCGACGCTCCTGGCAGTACCGTTATCCGGCTGCCTTAAGCCCAGCTTCTCCAGGAGTTCCTTGAAGCGCTCCCTGTCCTCCGCCCGGTCGATGGAGTCCGGCGATGTGCCGATGATTTTTACTCCCGCTTTCTCAAGCGGCACCGCGAGCTTCAGCGGCGTCTGGCCCCCGAACTGCACTATGACGCCGTCCGGGTTTTCTTTTTCGATTATCGTCAGCACGTCCTCCAGCGTCAGGGGCTCGAAATAGAGCTTGTCGGAGGTGTCGTAATCCGTGCTCACGGTTTCGGGGTTGCAGTTCACCATTATCGTCTCGTAGCCGTCCTCCTTGAGCGCGAAGGCGCCGTGGACGCAGCAGTAATCGAACTCTATGCCCTGGCCGATGCGGTTCGGCCCTCCGCCCAGGATTACAATCTTTTTCCTGTCCGTGGGATTGGCCTCGCACTCCTGCTCGTAGGTGGAGTATAGATAAGGCGTATACGCGACGAACTCAGCGCCGCAGGTATCCACGGTCTTGAAGACGGCGGATACCTTAAGTCGTTTCCGGTTCTCCCGTATATCGCTTTCAGTTTTTCCGGAAAGCGATGCCAGCATCCGGTCTGAAAAACCGAGTTCCTTGGCCCGCTTCATAAACGGCCTGTCGAACCCAGGCTTCGCCCTTTTTTTTATCTTATCCTCGAAGTCTATTATCTCTTTTATGTTGTTCAAAAACCACGGGTCGATCTTCGTGAGGTCGTAGGCCTCGGCTATCGTAATTCCCTTTCTGAACCCCTCGGCCAGGAGCCACAGCCTCTCCGCGGACGGCGTCTTTATAAGGTTCTTTATCTCGTCCAGCGTTTCTGTGCGCGGCTCGAACCCGTAGGAGCTTATCTCAAGAGACCTAAGCGACTTCTGGAGGGATTCCTTGAAAGTCCTCCCGATAGCCATCGCCTCGCCGACGGACTTCATCTGAGTCGTCAGGGTCTTGTCCGCCTGCGGGAACTTCTCGAAGGCGAACCGCGGGAATTTTGTCACGACATAGTCGATAGTCGGCTCGAACGAAGCCGGGGTCTCGCGCGTGATGTCGTTCTTTATCTCGTCGAGCGAATATCCGACGGCCAGCTTCGCCGCGATCTTCGCAATGGGAAATCCTGTCGCCTTCGACGCCAGCGCCGAGCTGCGTGAGACGCGGGGGTTCATCTCGATGACCACCATCTTCCCGTTTTCCGGGTTCACTGCGAACTGTATGTTGGAGCCGCCGGTATCGACGCCTATCTCCCGTATGATTGCTATGGAGGCGTCGCGCATTATCTGGTATTCCTTGTCCGTAAGAGTCTGGGCGGGAGCGACGGTTACGCTGTCCCCGGTATGGACGCCCATCGGGTCTATGTTTTCGATGGAGCAGATGATGACGACGTTGTCCTTCATGTCGCGCATCACCTCAAGCTCGTATTCCTTCCAGCCGATGACGGATTCTTCTACAAGTATCTCGTGCGACGGGGATGCCTGGAGGCCCCAGTCCACCTGGGACTCGAACTCCTCGATGTTATACGCCACGCTCGCGCCGGTCCCGCCGAGCGTGAAAGACGGGCGGATTATGGCGGGGAAACCGACGGTGTTTATAATCTTCATCGCCTCGGACTTGGAGTGGGCATAGCCCGATACGGGCAACTCCAGGCCGATTCGCCTCATGGCCTCCTTGAACTCGTCCCTGTCCTCGGCCTTTTTTATCGCATGGAGCTTGGCCCCGATAAGCTCGACGTTATATCTCGCCAGGACTCCGGACTCCGCGAGCGCGACGGCGGTATTAAGCGCCGTCTGCCCGCCCATCGTGGGCAGGAGGGCGTCCGGTCTTTCGCGTTCGATTACCCTCTCCACAACTTCCGGGCGTATCGGCTCGATGTATGTGCGGTCAGCCGTCTCCGGGTCGGTCATGATAGTGGCGGGGTTGGAGTTTATCAGGACGACCTTGTATCCCTCCTCCCTGAGCGCCTTGCAGGCCTGTGTGCCGGAGTAGTCGAACTCGCAGGCCTGGCCTATGACAATCGGGCCGGAGCCGATGATTAAAATCTTGCTGATGTCTGTGCGTTTTGGCATTACACGTGCTCCTGTACCCAGCCCTCGTACAGCCCGTAACGCTCCATTACGTCCTGCGCGGCCAGATATTCCTCTTCCGTTATCTTCCTGTTTATTTCAGGATAATCTACCGCCCTGTATGTCGGGAAATACTGATCCATCAGGCTTATGGAAACATCAAAAGACAGCCCCTCGGCTATGAATTTCATGACGTTTTCCGTCCCGGAAATATTCTCCGGGAGGACAAGGTGACGGATGATAAGCCCCTTTTCCGCAATTCCGTTCTCATCCGTCCTCAAAAGCCCCGCCTGCCTGAACATCTCCTTTATTGCGGCCCGGTTATATGACACGTATTTCCTTACTTTTGAATATTTCTTCGCAAGCTCGTCGTTTGAATACCGCATGTCCGGGAGGTATATGTCCACGATGCCGTCCAGGAGCCGAAGCGCCGGCAGCGTCTCGTATCCGCTCGTGTTGTATACAATTGGGATATTGAAGCCGCCTTCGATTGCGATAACCAATGCCTCCAGTATCCTCGGCATGTAGTGCGTCGGTGTCACAAAGTTTATATTATGCGCGCCTCGCTTCTGGAGTTCGAGCATAATCTTCGCCAGCCCAGCCGCGTCGTATTCAATGCCGTTCCCCTTGTGGCTTATGGGCCAGTTCTGGCAGTAGACGCACTTCATCGTGCAGCGGCTGAAGAATATCGTGCCGGAGCCGCGAGTGCCGGATATTGCCGGCTCCTCGCCGAAGTGCAGGTTATACGAAGCCACCTTCGCCGTTGCGCCCGCCCCGCACAGCCCCACCTGACCGTCAAGCCTGTTCACCCCGCAGTCGTTCGGGCACAGGTCGCACTTTTCAAGGCGCCCCAGCGCGGACGATGCGCGGGATTTTAATTCGTCTATGGGAATCATAATTCGGATTCTTCCCCTTCACTCCGTTCAGGGCTTCGGCTCACTCGCTCAGAATGACAGGCAGCTACCTGGTTTGTCGCCCCCGCCCCTAATTTTTAACCTTTATCTTCTCTATCTCCATCATGGCGATGAAGCGCTGAAAGAGATATGCGGAGTCGTGCGGGCCGGGAGACGCCTCCGGGTGATACTGCACGGAGAAGACCGGAAGCTCCTTGTGGCGCATGCCCTCGACGGTATTGTCGTTTAGGTTTACGTGGGTAATCTCCACGGAACCCGGCATGCTGTCCATGTCCACGGCGAAACCGTGGTTCTGCGACGTTATCTCCACCTTGCGGGTGCCGAGCTCCATGACCGGCTGATTGGCGCCGTGGTGCCCGAACTTGAGCTTGTACGTCCTCCCGCCAAGGGCGATGCCGAGCAGCTGATGTCCCAGGCATATACCGAATATTGGAACCTTATCCGACAGGGCCTTTATGTTCTCGACCGCATATGTTACGGGTTCCGGGTCTCCGGGGCCGTTGGACAGAAGCACCCCGTCCGGCCTCAGGGCCATTACTTCCCGCCAGGAGGTTGCCGCAGGGACGACTGTAACCCTGCACGCCAGAGAGGATAGCATCCGGAGTATGTTTCTTTTTATACCGAAGTCGTAAGCTACGACGTGAAGAGACGTATTTCCCGATTCGCCGTAGCCGCGCTCCATGTCCCATGTCGTCTGCCTCGTCTCGTACGGCTCCGCACAGGAGACCGCCTTCGCAAGATCCTGCCCCGCCATCGAGGGCCGGGAGGCCGCTTTTTTTACAAGGCTGTCCGGGTCGGTATCCACCGTGGATATTACACCCTGCTGGGCGCCGAAGTCTCTTATATGTTTTGTGAGGGCTCTTGTGTCTATCCCTTGGATGCCGATTATGTTATAGCTTTTGAGATAGCTGTCAAGGCTGCCCCTGTTGCGCCAGTTGCTGGGATACCCGCTGTATTCCTTTACTATAAATGCCTCCACCCAGGGCCTGCCGGACTCAATGTCCTCGGCGTTAACGCCGTAGTTCCCGATAAGCGGATAGGTCATCGTTACCATCTGTCCCTTGTAGGAGGGATCGGTAAGAATTTCCTGATAGCCCGTCATGGAGGTATTGAAGACCACCTCTCCGCCGGTCTCCCCTTCCGCACCGAAAGAGACACCCTCGAACCATGCGCCGTCCGCAAGGGCAAGGAGCGCCTTTTTAAAGTTTGAACTCAATTTTTTTACCCTCGTTGATTGTTGCGGCAGGCCATCCTTTCAGGACGAGGCCGGAAAACGCGGTATTTTTACCCTTGCTCAGCAGTATCTCTGGCCGGACGGTCTTTTCCGTTTCCGGGTCTATGAGGACGATGTCCGCGGGCGCCCCGGGCAAAAGCGACGGCGGGGCCATACCGAGGGCCATGGCCGGGTTTACGGTAAACTTCCTAAGCAGTTCAGCCATTGGGATAAGACCGGAATGCGCAAGGGCCATCGCAAGAGCCAGGGCCGTTTCCAGCCCGGAAATCCCGAAAGGGGCAAGATCGAATTCCACGTCTTTTTCGGATGCGGCATGCGGCGCGTGGTCTGTCGCTATGACGTCTATCGTGCCGTCTTTAAGTCCCTCGATTATCGCCTTCCTGTCCGCCTCCGTCCGGAGCGGGGGATTGACTTTGAGGTATGTATTATATGACATAACTCCTTCATCGGTCAAGGTAAAATAGTGCGGGCAGGTCTCCGCCGTCACGTTTATGCCATCCGCCTTGGCGCGGCGAATCAGCTCTACTGAACCAGCCGTCGAGACGTGCGCGATATGGAGCCTTGCGCCCGCCAGCCTCGCCAGGGATATATCCCTGGCGACCATGACCTCCTCGGCGGCGGCGGGTATTCCCCGCAGGCCCAGGCGTGTGGAAACCGCCCCCTCGTTCATAACGCCTCCGGCGGAAAGGGCCGGCTCCTCGCAGTGCGAGATTATAGTTCTGTCGAATGTCTTGGCATACTCAAGCGCATGCCGCATCATCTCCGCGTTGACAACGGGCTTTCCGTCATCCGAGAAGCCTATGCAGCCGGCCTCCGCCATCTCGCCAATCTCGGCAAGCTCCGTCCCCATTGAGCCTTTGGTTATCGCGCCGATTGGCAGCACCTTGCAGAAACCGGCCTTTTTCGCCTGCCCGGTTATGAATTCCGCGACGGGGCGGCTGTCGTTCACGGGGTTGGTGTTCGGCATGCAGCAGACGGTCGTGAACCCTCCCGCCGCCGCCGCGCGCGTCCCGGAGGCTATGTCTTCCTTGTACTCGAAGCCGGGCTCCCTGAGGTGGCAGTGCATGTCTATAAGCCCCGGAGCGACAATCAGCCCCCTGGCGTCGATAACCTCGGCGCCGCTTGTTTTCTTTGTTTTGGGCGGCTGAATAATTTTATCGCCTTCAATATAAATATCCCGTATCCCGTCAGTTCCGTTCGCCGGGTCTATTACCCTGCCGCCCTTGATTATCAGAGTCATGTGGTTATCCTCTGTTTTGATGCCTTATACAGTTCCAAATCCCCCTCAGTCCCCCTTTTAAAAAGGGGGAAGCGAAGCAGGGGGATTTAAGCCGTCCCCCTACCCTCGGCCAGGAGGTATATTATGGCCATCCTGACGGCAACGCCGTTCGTTACCTGGTCGAGGATAACGGAATACGGCCCGTCCGCCACCTCCGGAGAGATTTCAACCCCGCGGTTTATAGGCCCCGGATGCATAATAAGAACCCCTTCCTTTGCCAGCCGGACGCGCTCCAGGTTCAGGCCGAAGAAGCGCGAATATTCCCGTACGCCTGGGAAAAGCCCGCTTTTCTGCCGCTCTACCTGTATGCGGAGCATCATAACGACGTCCGCGCCGTCGATTGCATCCTCCGGCCTGAAATAAACCTTCACACCCATCTTTTCAATATCGGCAGGTATGAGAGTCGCCGGGCCGCATATGCGAACATTCGCCCCCATTTTATTTAAACAGAGGATATTCGAGCGCGCGACCCTGCTATGGGCGATGTCCCCGATTATGGCGATATTGAGTCCCTCCACCTTGCCGAGGCGTTCCTTTATCGTGAAGAGGTCGAGCAGGGCCTGGGAGGGGTGTTCGTGAGCGCCGTCGCCGGCGTTTATTACCGAGCTTTTAAGCGCCCTGGCAAGTATAATGGGCGCGCCGGACATGGAGTGCCGGACGATTATCATATCCGAGCTCATCGCCTCGATGTTGCGGGCGGTGTCGAGGAGCGTTTCGCCTTTTACGACGCTGCTCGTGGAAGAGGATATGTTTATTATGTCGGCGGAAAGCCTCTTTGCCGCAAGCTCGAAGGACGTCCTGGTCCTCGTGGACGGCTCGAAGAAAAGGTTTACAATCGTCCTGCCCCGTAGCGCCGGGACTTTCTTGATGTCCCTGGTGGAAACCTCCTTGAAGGATTCCGCCGTGGAGATAATCTCTTCTATCTCGGCTCTTTCAAGGTAATCTATCCCCAGCAGGTCTTTTTTCTTCAGGGCCATTTGAGTTTACCCCTCAGCCTTTTCCATTATCAATACCTCGTCCTTTCCGTCCTCTTCGAGGAGCCGCACCTTTACGGCCTCTTTATTTGACGTAGGCACGTTTTTACCGACGTAATCCGCCGTTATGGGCAGTTCCTTGTGCCCGCGGTCGAGGAGTACGGCAAGCTGAATTGCCCTGGGTCTTCCGAAGTCCATCAGGGAGTCCATAGCCGCCCGTATCGTCCTGCCGGTAAAGAGAACGTCGTCCACGAGGACTATCGTCATGCCCGTTACGGAAAATGTTATTTCAGTCTTGCCCATAGGCGTCTTTCTCTTTCGGGAGGCGATGTCGTCTCTGTACATGGTAATGTCCAGCGCACCCACTGGAACGTCCACCCCCTCGATTTTCCTGATGTTTTCCGAGAGCCTGCGCGCCAGGTGAACCCCGCCCGTGCGTATCCCCGCGAGGGCCAGACCGACCGTTCCGCGGTTTCTCTCAAGGATTTCATGGGCTATGCGTATCAAGGCCCTGTCGATGCCATCCTTGTCCATTACTTTTGCTTTAATTTTCAACGGGTTCTACCTCTGCGCGAAGGCAAAAAAAAAGCCCCCCATGTGTCTGGGATGCTTCGTTATTGAAATCCGCCTGCCATATTTGCCCCCCTTTTTAGCCTCGCCGGGCTACGTTAAAGGTCAGCTATTAACCTATTTTGCTGTTCCTGGAATCGATGGAAAAAGGGAACTTCCTTTTTATTCCATAGCCGTAGTCTACCTCTTCGCTCCAGGAAAAACTTATCTCGACGCTTCCGTCGCTGTTTCTGACAAACGAAATGTCGCTTCTCTTTATCGGGAGGCCCAGGTCGTCTATCTTTTTCATAAGGTCTCCGACTATGACTTCGTCGCTGTCTATCGTCGAGAGACTAAGCTGCTGGGCTACTTCGTCGTCCAGGGTATAGTAGTGCATGTACGGAGGGACGCTCTTTACAAGGGCATATATCGCTACGATCCCTATGAGTATATAAAGCAATGTCGCGGCCTTGCCGCCGCCGCGGTTATCGAGCATTTTATTTCACCAGGTGCCCTATCCTGCCCCAGCGGACAGAGTCGTCGTTTTTGTCCCATGACCAGTAAATAATCATCGCTTTACCCAGTATCTTGCTTTCGTCCACAAAACCCCAGAACCTGCTGTCGCGGCTCCTGTCCCGGTTGTCGCCCATCATAAAATACTCGTGGGGCGGGACGGTTACCGGCCCGAAATTGTCGCGCGGCTCCAGCGCTCTCGGCAGTATCTCGCTGTCTTTATGAATCGTATAAGGCTCCGTGAGGGGCTTGCCGTTAATGTATACCACCTTGTCTATCACCTGCACGACATCGCCCGGCATGCCGATTAGTCTTTTTATGAAGTCCACGGATTCTTTCTCCGGATATTTGAATACGATTATGTCTCCCCTTTCAGGCTTGCGGATAGTCAGTATTTTAGTGTTTGTGAAAGGTATGTGCGTGCCGTAGAGGAACTTGTTTACGAGGATATGGTCTCCGACCAGTATTGTGTTCTTCATCGACCCTGAGGGTATTTTGAATGCCTGCACGACGAAAGTCCTTATGAAAAGCGCAAGGACCGCCGCGACGATAATTGCCTCCGCATACTCCCGGAATACCGACTTCTTTTTCGCTGACAATTTGAGTTACCTCCGTATTAATCCTTTACCTTTAATACCGCCAGAAAAGCCTCCTGCGGCACCTCGACGGAACCGAGCTGTTTCATCTTCTTCTTCCCCTCCTTCTGCTTCTCAAGGAGCTTCCTCTTCCGGGTTATGTCGCCGCCGTAGCACTTTGCGATAACGTCCTTCCGAAGCGGCCTGACCGTCTCCCTGGCGATTATCTTGGAACCTATTGCCGCCTGTATCGCCACTTCGAAGAGCTGCCGGGGTATCAACTCTTTCAGCTTGACCGCCAGTTCTCTCCCGCGCATGACCGCCTTGTCCTGGTGGGTTATCAGGGAAAGCGCGTCCACGCCCTCGCCGTTTAATAATATGTCGAGCTTGACCAGGTCCGATTCCCTGTATCCTATGAAATCGTAATCCAGCGACGCATAGCCCCGGCTGACGGACTTCAGCCTGTCGTAGAAGTCCAGGACTATCTCGTTTAACGGCAGTTCGTAGGCAATCATGGAGCGGTCGCGGTCCAGGTAGCTTAAATCCTTCTGGATTCCCCGCCTCTCCTGGCAGAGCGAGAAGATGGAGCCGATATATTCGTTCGGGACCATTATTGTCGCCAGTATGAAGGGCTCCTCCATTTTTCCAATCTTCTGGAGGTCCGGGAGTTTTGCGGGATTGTCCACCATGACGACTTCCCCGTCCGTTTTCGTAATCCTGTAAACGACCGTCGGAGCGGTGGAAAGGAGCGACAGGGTGAACTCGCGCTCCAGTCTCTCCTGGATAATTTCCATGTGCAATAGCCCCAGGAACCCGCAACGGAAGCCGAAGCCCAGCGCAAGCGACGTCTCCGGCTCATAAGAGAAAGACGAGTCATTCAGCCGAAGCTTTTCAAGGGCGTCCCGCAGGTCTTCATATTGCTGGGTGTCGGTGGGATAAAGCCCGCAGAAGACCATCGGCTTTACCTCCCGGTAGCCCGGAAGCGGCTCAGGCGCGGGCCTGTCCGCGAAAGTGATGGTATCGCCGATTTTTGAGTCCTGAACCCTCTTTATCCCCGCGATGATATACCCGACGTCGCCCGCGGTAAGTTGTTCCGTCTTTATCAGCTTCGGCGTGGAGTATCCGACCTCCATGACCTCGAATACCTTGTCGTTAGAAAAAAGCTTTATCTTCATTCCTTTGCCGACCCGCCCATCCACGACCCTCACCAGCACAACAACTCCCTGGTAGTTGTCGAACCAGGAGTCGAAAATCAGCGCCTTGAGCGGCGCGTCCGCATCCCCTTCAGGCGGGCTTATTGTATTCACCACCGCTTCGAGCGTCTCCCGTATCCCGATGCCTTCCTTTGCGCTTACGGGAATCGCCTGGGATGCGTCCAGCCCTATCACGTCCTCGATCTCCGTCCGCACACGCTCGATGTCGGCGCTTGGGAGGTCTATTTTATTGATTACGGGTATTATTTCAAGGTCGTTGTCTATGGCCAGGTATGCGTTAGCAAGAGTCTGGGCCTCCACGCCCTGCGAGGCGTCCACGACGAGCAGAACCCCTTCGCACGCGGCGAGGCTTCTGGAGACTTCGTAAGTAAAATCGACGTGCCCAGGGGTGTCGATTAAGTTCAGGATGTAGTCCTTCCCGTCCGCGGCCCTGAATTTTATCCTGACGGCGTGGGCCTTGATGGTGATGCCGCGTTCACGCTCAAGCGGCATGTCGTCCAAGACCTGGTCTTCCATCTCGCGGGAACTGAGCGCCCCCGTAAGCTCAAGTATCCTGTCCGCCAGCGTGGACTTGCCGTGGTCTATGTGCGCGATAATACTGAAGTTTCGTATATTCTGGATTTGCATTGCGAACTTGAGATTTTATACTGAATTTATTCTAAAGTCAAAGGGAAACAGGAGGGCCGGTCAATCAGTAAATTCCATTAAATCGCTTAATCTGTCCAATAATGAAGAATCCGCCAATTCCCTTGAAAGCGATTCGATAGTATCCCTTATATTATTCAAATCTATCCGTCCCTTATTGAGCCTCAAGATACCCTTTGCGTCTTCAATATCGCGCGGCCTGCCGGAAAAGATTTTCTGGATGACAAGGTTCTCCGCGTTTATAAATTTAACGGGAACGCCGTCTATGGACATTTCCACGGCATTGTCTATCGCCGATCTTTCAAAGGGTAATATCGAGAAAATAAGGTCAACTCTCGCCCTTGTCTCATTATGCTCGACCGGCAGAACCCATGTTTTATTCACAAAAGACGGGTAATCTTCGGGGATGGGCGAGAAACCGCATGACAAAAGCGAGCTGACTATCTTTTCAATTTCATCCGGAATTAACGCGAGCGTGATGTCAATGTCCTCTGTAAACCGGTTCTCTCCATATCTGGCGACAGCCTGCCCCCCAACGATCATATAGGGGATGCCGGCTTCATTCAGGCATGACGATATGGCCTTGAATGCTTCTGTTATCATCATCTGGAAGGCTTTGCCGGCTTAAGGAGTTTCAGGCGGATTTCGATCAGGTGTTTCAGGTGTGGGATACTGGCCCAGTTCTCATCCCCCGGCCAGGGGTAGAGAACCTTTTCCGGAGCCATTTTCAACGCGTGCCGATATAAGCCCTCGTAGCTTTTTACCCTTTCCTCAGGCGTAAGCTTTGCGTATTTATCCCGCAAATATTCCGCCTCGAAATCTTTAACCTTTGCCCAGTCTCTTTTCTGCATGATGCCATAATACCTTAGATTTAAAGGAAATTCAAGGGTTAGTTTTAAGCGCAAGGCCCGCCGCGCCGAGGATTCCGGCGTCGTCCTTTAGCCTGCCCCGGAGTATTCTGCACCTCCCGGCTGGAATTTTGAACGCCCTGGCCTGGACTTCCTCTTTAAGCGGCCCGATGATAAGCTCCCAGGCCCCGGACATGCCGCCCCCGATTACAATGCACTCCATGTTCAGAAGGTCGATCAAATCGGCGACGGCGATACCAAGGTATTTACCGGCCTCCGAATAAATCCGTACAGCCTCCCTGTCGCCTTTTTTAGCTGCATTTGCAATAGCTTCCGGAGTCAGCAGGCCGCTTTTCAGCAGGGTTTTCAGGGCGGTTTTCCCGCTCCCTGAGGCTGCCTGGGCAGCCATTTCCATGACCGCCGTGGCCGAGGAATACCTCTCAAGGCACCCGCGGTTCCCGCACGGGCAGAGCGGCCCGTCAGGGTTAACTGTGATATGCCCGACTTCCCCCGCCATGCCGTCCGCGCCTCGCCAGACGTGCCCATCCAGTATTATTCCGCCGCCGACACCGGTGCCAAGTGTAATGCAGACCATGCTTTTTGCGCCCTTGCCGGCTCCGAACCAGTATTCGCCAAGGGCATAGGCGTTGGCGTCGTTTTCCACATATACGGGGTATTGGAAACTTTCGCTTAAGCGCGAGCGGAGCGGCACGTCCTGCCAGCCCGGCAGGTTCGGGGAAAGCCGCACGATGCCATCCCGGACCGATATTATACCTGGGACTCCTATGCCGATTCCGGCCACTTCCAGACCCGTTGATTCCGCCTTCATGGCAAGCGTCTGGATTCCGCTCGTAAGCCTCTCAAGGACAATTTCAACCCCCTCGGCGGCCATCGTCCCGGTGCGCCGCCGCGAGATTATCTTTTCGTCTTCGCGCACCAGTCCGAAACGCAGGTTGGTACCTCCGAGATCTACCCCTATGGCGGCTCTCTGCAATGAGTTTTCTCCCTTAAGTTTGATTAACAAAAATAATAATTCCTCCGGCGCTTTTTGTCCATGACAAATTCAAGGAACCGTCCTTATAATAATAAATTTTCGCAACCTCGAACGCAAGGCTTGAAATTATTGAAGGAAAATAAATATAATTACCTTGAAATTTTTTCTTATACGTGGTAATATTGGTTACGTATGCAGTTATCTAATAATCCAAAACGGGATATCTGCCATGAAAAACGTAGACGGGGTCAAGTACAGAATGACCAAGCAGAAGAGAGTTATCCTCGAAGTGCTGAAGAACACGAAATCCCATCCGACGGCTGACTGGGTATACGACAAGGTTCGGAAAAAAATACCGAATATCAGCCTCGGCACAGTCTACAGGAATCTTAACATACTGAAAAACCAGGGAGAGATACTCGAACTCTCCTACGGCAAGGGCTTCAGCCGGTTCGACGGCAATGCATCGAGGCATTACCACTTCACCTGCGAGCACTGCGGCAGGATACTCGACATCGAGACCCCTGAATTTATGGAAATGGAGCACGAGGTCGCCAGGCAGATGGGCGTAAAAGTGGCGCGGCACCGCCTTGAATTCTACGGCTCCTGCCCGGACTGCATGACCGACTGATATATCCTTACTTACGGCACCGGATGACTCAATCACTCAAGCTCGAAGAATCTTTTTTAAAGATAGCCTCCGATGAGGCGCTTCCCCTGAGACTTGCCCTCGCTAATCGCGAA
>JAJYGS010000039.1 GCA_021785055.1 Nitrospirota bacterium
CCGGGCTTGCTTATTTAAGCCATTGACATTTATTAGCGGTTTTGATACCGTATCCCCTCAAGCGTTCAAGGAGGCGCCCATGAACCCGCTTTTTCTGATACTCTCCATTTCCGCCATATGCGTGATGCTCTACGCGCTTTACCGCGTAATCACCCTCCGGAAGAAGATACCCGGCGGGACGGTCAAGGATACGTGGAGTATACTCTCCTGGATGATAGCCATGTTCGCAATAGGCTATCTCACGACGCCTTTCTTTCCCTATCTGCCGCAGCTGATAAAAGACATAGTCGTGGGTGTAATATTCTTGTTAGGGGCGATATTTGTCGTAATCGTCATAAATCTATTTTACAGGATTGTATCCGAGTTAGGGTTCTAAAGATGCCGACATTGGAGAAAATAATGGAACTGGTGCCCATCATACTGATGGGATATGCGTGGATTCGCGTCTACCGCCTCAGGAGGCGCATACCGGGCGGCGTTATGAAGACCGCCTGCAATATACTTTCCGAGCTTATCGGCCTTTTCTTCGCCGGTTATCTCGCCGTCCCGTTCTACTCCATGCTGCCGGAATATTCCCGGGAGGTATTGACTGGCATAATGTTCCTTTTCGCGGCGTTATTCGCGGTTATCGTCATAAATCTCTTCCAGATGATACTGGAAGAGGCCGGAGTATAAAGAAGATGCCGGAGAAGGCCGAGATACTGAAAAAGGACATACGGGAGATACTGGGGGATCTGCCGAGCAATATTTTCCTTTCGAGAATCGACAAGGCGATAGACGACGCCGGGGCTGACCCTGAGGCCCTCAAGAAGGCCGCAGAGCGCATCGCGGGCATGGTGAAGCTCTTCATCGGCCTGCCCCAGGCGGAGAGAATCCGGGCGAGGTGCGGGGAGATATTCAGGGGCTGAAGGGCATGTATTTGCAACTTACGGAAAGATAGCTTGGCGGGTCGGCCTTACCCGTTTATAATCAGCGCAAGGATTACCATGCGCTCGCCGTCCGAGCGGAAGCCGTGCGGCTCGTTCGGACGCGAGGTTATCATCTCGCCTTCCTTCATCTTGAATTCGCTCTCGCCAATGGTAAAGCTCCCGCTCCCCTTGTACAGGAACATCACCACCTCCGCGGGCGATACGTGGCGCGGAACTCCCTGGCCCTCTTCGAGGCAGAAAAGCACTGCCCGGAAGGCCGTGGAATCGAAAAGCATCTTCGTCCGCGCCCTCTCCGGGTTAAACTCTATCTCGTCGTCGAGTTTTATAGGAAGCATATCATTACCAGTGCGTCTTGAGCTCTCCCTTCGAGAGCACCTTGCCCGCGAACGACGCCGAATGACATCGGTTGCACACCTTCAGCATGAGTTCCTTCGAGGAGACCGTATCGCTTACGTTGTGGTCGCCGTCCGGCATGTGGCACCTCTGGCATGTGGCGCTGTATTTCGGCCCCATGACCTTGTATACCACGTACATCTTCGAGAGAAAATAGCTCTTCGCGTGCTCGGATTTATGGCATGTCCGGCAGATTTCCGGGTCGCGGGCGACTTTGAGCGAAAAGGTATGCCAGGGATGGCACGAGGTGCATTTCACCTTCCCGGCGTGCGCCCCGGCAAGCGTCTCCTTTACCCTTATCGGATGACATTTCATGCACACGTCCTGACCGGGATGCGCGATGAACTGCGGCGAATCGAAGCCCTTGTCGTGGTTGCCGTGGCAGCTTGGGCATTTTACCCCGGCCTTCGCATGGGCGCTCTCAAGCCAGGTCTCGGCTATCCAGGGCGTTATCTCTTTCTTGGAATGGCATTGGTAGCAGGAGAAGTTGGTATCCACCGCCGCCGGGGCCGTTGCGGCAAAAACCGGGGCCGAAGCCGCGCAGAGAGTCAAAACCGCCGTCAACCATCCCGCAAATACATGGCGCTCTCTCATTATCCCTCCGTCTCGGATTGCTTGAAGCCAGGGCATACTGTTTAAAACATTATATCAGAAAAAGGGCGGGTTTTTCTTAAAAAGCCTTAAAATAAACGCCCATGCGATAAAAATCCAGACAACCCCTTTAAATAAGAGCGCAATTATGTTAAATTTATCGTCCATGAAATTATTGTCCATAAGATTGTCGGCGTCCCTGCTTTTCATGCTGGCCGCTTCAGCCGCGTTCGGCCAGGGTGGTGCTGGGCAGGTGGAGGTGAGATACCTCGGCGCGAGGAGCTACTACGCCTTCACGCGCGTGGTCTTCGATACCGGGGACTTGAAGCCAGAGACATTCAGGATAAACTTCGACCCCGCCGGAAACCAGGCGATATTGTATCCGCAGTCCGGGACGATGTCTCTTTCTTTCGCGCCCGTGCAGGCTGTAAGCGACATCGTCCGGGAGGTAAATTTCACTCAGGTAAACAACCAGCCGGCGATAGTCATATCGCTTTCGTCCGCCGCCGCTCCGGGTTACAGGGTGTCGTACCTAAGCGAGCCGAACAGGATCGCGCTGGATTTCTATAGCAGCGATAAAAGCCGGGACACCGGTTTCATGCAGCTCGTCAGGCCGGTGCGGACGGTGGCTATCGACCCCGGCCACGGCGGGCGCTTCTTCGGCAGCTTCCGGATGGGCGGCATGCCGGAAAAAGAGCTTGCGATGGACGTCGCGCTCAGACTAAGGAAGGCATTGACGGCGATGGGTTTCAGGGTCGTCCTGACAAGGGAGGGCGATACCGAGGTCACCTCCGTAGAGCGCGCAGGTATAGCGAACGCGGCAAAGGCGGACGTCTTCGTCTCCATTCACGCATCCGGCTCCTACGGCACGAAAGGGCAGGGGCCGGAGTTTTATACCCTCGGAGCGGGCGAGCTTGGCGCCGGGGCCAAGCCGAAAGGGCCTATGGTCTGGGACGAGCAGAACGCGCCGTATCTCCCGGATGACCTAAGGCTCGCGAGGAGCCTGATGCTCGAAATGGGCGCCGTCAGCGCGCGCGCGCCCGTGCTTCACCAGACGAGGCTTGCGGGTTTCGACGGCCTTGCCATGCCCGCCGTCATGGCGGAGCTTGGAGACATAGACGACCCCGACCAGGCCCAGAGGCTTATGGACGAGGCCTACAGGGACAAAATCGCGGCCAGGCTTGCCCGCGGCATAGAAGATTTCGCAAGAGGGGGGGTGGTCAAGTGAACGAGAGAGTAAAAGGTGACGGGGCGTCCTGGCTCTGGATAGTCCTGGCGGCGATACTCGCCTCCGCGCTGTCCGTCGGCACGTTTTATTTCTTCCAGGCGACAAGCCGCCCGGCAAAGAGAATAATGCCCGCCGCCCCCGCCTTCAAGGAGGTAAGCGCCGCGCAGGGGGCGCAGATGACGCTTAAGATATATTTTCCGCTCCAGGACGGAAGCGGACTTTCGCCGGAGACGAGGCAGGTCGCCCAGTCCACCGACGAGACGCAGGAGGTGAAGGAAGTCCTCTCCGAGCTTATACGCGGGCCGCTCTCGGCGAACCTCGCCCCCGCCCTGCCCGCAGTCACGCAGGTAAAAAGCGCGTTTATAGACCCCTCCACCGGCACGGCATACGTGGATTTCTCCCGCGACGTCCAGACGCAGTTCCCCGGCGGCGCCTGGACGGAGACGCTCGCGATATACTCCGTCGTCAATACGCTTGCCGAGGACTTCCCGGACATCAAGCGGGTGCAGATACTCATCGACGGCAACGTCGAGTCCTCCCTCGCCGGCCACATAGACATCACCCGCCCCTTCGCGCCAAGAACCGCGCTGAACAGGGAGTAAAAAGGAAATAAATGAGTAAGACGGAATATTATCCAACCAGAGAGGAAAAGTTTAACCCCTTCTCTTTTTCCGTCCGGGCGGCGGGGAAAATGGTCTCCGTAAGATGAACCTCTATTTCTTACAAGAGGATGCGTTCCTCAAATATAAAAGCCCGTCCCAACGAATTAGAGTAATGAGCGAATGTTGGTTTGGCGGACAGATGTATTGCCCCGCTTGTGCGTCTAAAGAAATAAGAACTTTCCCAAATAATAAAAAGGTTGCCGATTTTTATTGTCCTGAATGTAATGAACAGTTCCAACTAAAGTGCCAGTCAAAAACATTGGCAGGTCGGATAACGGACGGTGCTTATGATGCTTTGATAATGGCAATGAATCAAAGAAAGCTGCCGAATTTTTTCTTCCTCCATTACGTGCCCACAAATTATTTCGCACAAAATCTGACGCTTGTCCCGAACTTTTTCTTTTCAAGTTCGATTATCGAGAAAAGGAAGCCGCTTTCGGAGAATGCAAGAAGGCACGGTTGGGTAGGATGCAACATCCTTTATAAAAATATTGCCGATGAAGGAAAAATAAAAATAATCGAGGATGGGGAAATATTAGAACCGGACAAAGTACGCGCGGCATGGAAGAAAACGTGCTTCTTAAAAAATGCTCGCGTAGAGTCGCGGGGTTGGCTCAACGACGTAATGCACTGCATCAATGAAATAGGGAAAAAGGATTTTGGGCTTGATGAGGTATATTCCTTTGAAGAATATCTTTGTGGGCTTCATCCTGATAATAAAAATGTGAAAGCAAAAATAAGGCAGCAACTTCAAATTCTGCGGAATAACAACTTTTTGGAATTTATTGACAACAAAGGAAAGTATCATATTGGATAATCCAGAATTAGAAGATTTTGATTCAGAGGGAGAATGTTTTTATTGTGGAGAACCTTTTACAGAATGCAAAACAATAATTTTTAGGGGTTTTAAAAAAATTGGCTATATTCCGGCAATAACAGATAAAATAAGTTATATGAATTACTTCTGGCATTCAGGATGTGTTGAAGATTTCAAAAAAGACATAAAAAATGAATGTTCATAAAAATTCCAACCCCATCGGCATATTCGACTCCGGAATCGGCGGGCTGACCGTATTGAAGGAAATCCATCGCCAGATACCGGGCGAGAACTTAATCTACTTCGGCGACACCGCGAGAGTCCCGTACGGAATCAAGTCCGCCGAGACGGTGCGGCGCTTCTCGCGGGAGATTGCGGACTACCTCGTCCGGCTGGACATCAAGATGCTTGTCGTGGCCTGCAATACCGCTTCCGCCGCCGCGCTGAATACGCTTCGGGAGAGCCTGCCCATACCCGTCGTCGGGGTGCTGATGCCCGGCGCGTACGCCGCCTCCCGCGCCACGCATACAGGCAGGGTTGGCGTCATAGGCACGGAGTCTACCGTCGCCTCCGGCGCGTACGACCGGCTAATCCGCAACATACGGCCCGGCACGGAGATATTCGCGCTGCCGTGCCCGCTCTTCGTGCCGCTCGTGGAGGAGGGCAGACTTACCGGCGAGATTACCGCGCTTGTCGCAAAGGAGTATCTTTCGCCCATAAAGGAGAAGAAAATCGATACGCTCGTCCTGGGCTGCACGCACTACCCGCTCTTGAAACCGGTAATCGGCGAGGTCATGGGCGGCTCCGTTACGCTTATCGACTCTGCGGACGAGACGGCGCGGGAGGTAAGGCGCGTTCTTACGAAGAATGGACTTTTGAACCTGGGGGAAATTCCCCCTCGCTCCCCCCTTTGTCAAAAGGGGGAGGGGGGGGATTTAAATACCGGCTTCATAAGGTATTACGTAACCGACGCGCCGGAGCGTTTCAAGGCCATCGGAGAGCGCTTCCTGGGATACGAGATCCCGGAGGTCGGGAAGGCGGAGTTGTAAGCCCCCTCTCCCACGGCGGGGAAAGGGTTCCGTGGTTTAATCCCCGTCGTCCCTTCTCCACCGGCCATGTTCATGCCCATGCCGGCGTCCGTGTTCGCGCCTTTCATGCTTATACCAGCCCCTGTGTCTTCCCATGTCGTGCCGGGCGCGCATCCACCTGCCGTGCGACATATAGAAATGCCTGCCGTCGTCCCTGAACTCGTGCCCTCGGACGAAATGCGGATGGCGATAGCGGTCATAGTAGAACCACTCCGCGCGCCCGGGATTCCAGAACCAGTATGACGGCGGGCCGGGCGCGATGACCACGCCGGGCGGCGGCGGAAGCACTACCACCGGCGCGGGCGGCACAGGCACCGGGATGGGCGGCGGCGTGATATAGATGCTTACTCCCGCGAGCGCGGGCACGGACGAAAGTATTGCCGCCATGACGGCGGCTGCCAGCAGATGTCTCTTCATTTGATTACCCCCTCTTTAAAAAAGCAAGGATAGAGAAAAACCTCTCGTTAATCAAGACGAATTTCAGACATAAAAGGTTTCAGGGCGCGGGCAAGATATTGTATAATTTAAAAAATACGTAATTAAATCAATTTGTTGACGTTTGATTTCCGGCGGAAACGCGCTATAATTAAAAATGGGAAAGTGATTGGCGGGGTTAAATTCCTTTAATCCTGTCCGCCTTCCGGACAAAAGTCCGGGGTAGCACAAAGGAGGTGCCGTATGTTTCCGTTGACAAGATGGAATCCGTCGAGAGACCTTGTGTCCCTGCACAGGGATATGGACGACCTGTTCAACAGGGTATTCGGTCGAACCGAGCGCTGGTTTTCACTGCCTTCGATGATGGGTGAAATCAATTATCCGGCCATCGACGTCATAAAGGAGGGGAACGACCTGGTCGCGCATGTGGAGCTTCCAGGTGTGGACCCGAAGGATGTCGAAATCAACGTAACCGGTAATCTGCTTACCATCAAGGGCGAGCGAAAGAGCGAGAAGGAACACAAAAATGAGGATTATTTCTCCAGGGAGATTTCCTACGGGAGCTTCGAGCGGAGCATTACGCTCCCCGTGGACGTTAACACGGAGAAGATCAAGGCGGAATACCACAAGGGCCGGCTTGAGATAAGGATGCCCGCCGCCGAGGCCATTAAGGGCAGGAAGATAGAGATAGAGACGAAGGAAGAGCCGAGGAAGATAAAGGCGGCGTAAGGAAGCGGAAGCCTTTCCACGGCGAAAAACGCGCCATCGAAGGGGTGATGAATTCACCCCTTTTTTATTTAAAAAGGATTGACTATGCCCCCCCTTTTTGTTAGACTTCGCATTTAATTTATAACGACTTGACTTTAAGAGAAGCCTGAGAGGTGGCCTGGGAGATGGACCGCAATATCGGCGATATAAAAAAGAAACTCGAAGCGCAGAGGGCGGAGCTGCTGGCGGAGGCGGGCGAGACCATCAGCGGGGGCCTGAAGCCCGAAAAGGAAAATTACGCCGACCTGGGAGACCAGGCCAGCGCGGAATCCGACAGGAACCTCCTGCTCAGGCTCCGTGGCCGGGAACAGAGGCTGCTCAAGAAGATCGACGAAGCCATCAAAAGGATAGAGGACGGCACGTTCGGCATCTGCGAGTCCTGCGGCGAGAAGATAAGTGTTAAACGCCTTCAGGCAAGGCCCGTCACGACGCTGTGCATAGACTGCAAGACCGCCCAGGAAGAGGAAGAGAAGCTCCGCAGGTAAACCGGGGCAGGGGGGAAACCCCGGGCAGGGGAGGCGTCCAGTTCACAGCGCAATTTGCAGCTCCCCTTCATAGAGTAATTCGTAGCTGCCCGATTTATCGGGCGGTTTTATAAGGAGGCCGTCCATGCCGCGCATTCTAATCCTCTATTACACCCGAACCGGCAATACCGAGAAGATGGCCCGGCTGATAGAAGAGGGCGCAAAGTCCGCGGGGGCAGAAGTCTCGCTCCGGGCAATCCCCGGCGCGACGCTGGAAGACCTTGAGAGCTCCGACGGCATAATCGTCGGCTCACCCACCTACTACGGCCTCCCCGCCGCAGAGATAATAAAATTCCTTGACGACTCCGTAAAACTCCACGGCAAGCTCGAAGGCAAGGTCGGCGCGGCGTTTTCGTCCTCGGCCAATATCGGCGGCGGCAACGAAACGGTCATCCTCGCCATCCTTGAGGCCATGCTGGTGCACGGCATGGTCATCCAGGGCGTCCCCAAGGGCGACCACTACGGCCCCGTCTCGATAGGCGCGCCCGACGAGCGCGTGATGAAGCAGTGCCGGAGCCTTGGCGAGCGCGTGGCGAACCTCGCGAAGAGGCTCGCGGGGTAAAGAAGCCCGTCGTCCCGACCGAAGTGGAGGGACCCACATTTGACTTTAAAAATCTAATGTAGATTCCTCGGCTACGCTCGGAATGGCAAGCTTTAGTTCCATCATTCCCGCGAAAACGGGAATCCAGTAGGGGCCGACCCATGTGTCGGCCCTTTCTATTTTGAAATTCCGGCTTGTCTTAAAATACTTTCTACGACATAAGTAGGCAGGTCTTCGTTCCCTCCGTGATATGGGACGGTTACCCGTCCGGACTTGGTTGGATGTTTGAATTGCCTGTGGCCGCCCTTGCTATTGACCTGTTGCCAGTCATCGTTTTCAAGCAATTTTATGATTTCGCGGGTTTTCACGCCTTATAATTTACCTATATTTTTTAAAAATACAATAGGCGTTTTCCTATGTTTTCCTGTGTGTTCCCTATAAATTTTTTGCAAAATGTGTATCAATGTGTATAATAAAAGCATGCTCTTCCCGATTTTCATATTCAAAGATAAGTCCTCGGACTTCGGCGTCATCGTCCCCAGCCTGCCGGGATGCTATTCTGCCGGGAAAACCCTGGATGAGGCGATAGAGAATTCCAGGGAGGCAATCGAGTTGCACCTTGAAGGGCTTGTCGAGGACGGGCAGGAAATCCCGGAACAGGGCAAGATAGACGACTATAAAAAATATCTGAAGGAGGGCGGAATCGCCGCGTTGGTCGAGGTAGATACGTCCGCGTTCGCAGGCCAATCAGAGAGGGTTAATGTAACGTTCCCGAAGCGCCTTCTGGCAAGGATAGACAAGGCGAGCGAAAAACTTGGCACAACGCGCTCCGGGCTTCTCCAGAGTGCGGCGAAGAGATATTTAAGCGAGTCCGGCGCGCCGAAAGATACAAAGAGGCCGAAGAAGGCCGCGCGCTCCGTGAGAGAACCGAAAACCGAATACACGAGGCATAAATGAACAAAGTCACCCTTGGTCCCTCGACGACGATTTACCCCATGCCCGCGTTCCTGATTGGCGCGGATGTGGACGGCAGGCCCAATTTCATGGTGGCGGCGTGGAGCGGGATTGCATGTTCCGAGCCGCCGATGATCTCCGTAGCTTTCCAGCCGCACAGGCACACGCTGAAGGGCGTAAAGGAGCACAGGGCGTTCTCCGTGAACGTCCCGAACGTCGCGCTGATGGACGCGGCGGACTACTGCGGGATATACTCCGGCAAGAACGAGCCGGATAAGACGTCAGCCGCCGGTTTCGAGGTCTTCTACGGAAAAACGGAACATGCGCCGCTTATAGCCCAGTGCCCAGTAAACCTCGAATGCAGGGTGGTTATGACGCTGGAGCTCGGCAGTCATCACCTCGTAATCGGCCAGATCATGGAAGTCCACGCGGATAAAGCCGTCCTCGACGAAAACGGGCGCCCCGACGCCGCAAAGATAGACCCGCTAATCTTTACCGTCCCGGACAGGAACTACCGGCGGCTTGGCGGGATTGCGGGCAAGGCCTTCAGCGCCGGAAAGAAGCCGAGCGCTAAAGAATAGCCTCCAGTATCTCAGCCGCCGTTCTGACGCAGTTCTTGCAGGTCTTGTCGAAGAGGCCGTTATCCCTGTACAGCCTCCGGCCTTCCGCCGTATCCAAATCGCAGCCGTTCAGCAGTTCGCGGCAGAGGCGCGAGCCGTTCTTTGACTCGAAGCGGGAGATAAACTCCCGGACTTTTCCGTATGTCTCTTCCGTTTTTGTTTTATCCTGCCCTTCGCTCCTTCCATACCTCTTGCCGATAGCTATTATCCCGCCTGAGAGCGCTCCGCAGACCTCCTGCTTCCTTCCCATTCCGGCCCCGAACCCGGTCGCCATCATAAGCGCAGCATCCTTTTCCAGACAGAGGACGTCGCAGAAAGAATAAAGGACGGCCTGCGCGCAGTTATAGCCCTCCTCGAACTTCAGTACGGCAATATCGCTTTTCGTTTGCATCTCTTCTCTCCCGTTTTAAGGCAAAAAAGTTTAATATCACGATTTAAATTAAAAGGCAATGCCAAAAGGGGCCCGGCAGGATAACGGCCCTTCCGGTCGGAACGTCTTTTGTTATTGACATAACCGCGCAATTTTTATACCCTTTCCCCATGAAGAATTTCGTCACGGGCGGGACGGGTTTCCTCGGCGCGGCGCTGGTGCGGCGGCTTTTGGCGCGGGGCGAAGAGGTAGTCTGCCTCGCCCGGCGCGGGTGCGACGGCAGGAACCTTGAGGGCCTCAACGTAAGGGTGGTCTACGGAGACCTGCTGGACGAAAATTCCCTTATTCGGGCGATAGATAACTGCGACAGAGTATATCACGCCGCCGCCGAGTACAGCCTGTGGGCGCCGGACCCGACCAAGGTTTACGAAGTGAACGTGCAGGGCACGAAAAACGTGTTAAACTGCGCACTTAAGGCCGGCGTCGAGCGCGTTGTCTATACCAGCACCGTCGGCGCCCTGGGCAATATAGGCGACGGCACTCCCGGCACGGAAGACACCCCCGTCAGCCTCTCGGACATGGCCGGAGATTATAAGAAATCCAAGTACTTGGCCGAGCGCGCGGCGGAGGAATTTGAGGCGAAGGGCCTGCCGGTAGTGATAGTAAACCCCAGCACTCCTGTCGGCCCGCGGGACATTAAACCCACGCCGACGGGCAAGATGATACTGGATTTTCTGAAGGGAAAGATGTTCGCCTACGTGGAAACCGGGCTTAATCTGATAGACGTGGAAGATGCCGCCCAGGGCCACATCCTGGCGATGGAAAGGGGCGTCCCGGGCCAGAAATATATCTTGGGAAACAAGGACTTAAGGCTCGGCGAGATATTCGGAATACTCTCTGAAACAACAGGCATTCCAGCCCCGAAAATCAAGCTTCCATACTGGTCCGTCCTGCCCATCGCATACGTCAGCACGAGGTTTGCCGACTACGTTACAAAGAGGCCGCCGCTCGCGCCGCTCGATGCCGTCAAGATGGCGAAAAAGCTGATGTTTTTCGATCCGTCCAAGGCAATCCGGGAGCTTGGTCTCCCGCAGAGTCCCGTGGAGGACGCGCTGGAAAAGGCTGTCTTGTGGTTCCGCGCCAACGGGTATGTGTGATGGAGACCATAAGGCTCCTTTTCCTTACCATACTCTTCCGCCCGTATGTATTTGTATTTATTGCGATTTATCTCTACACCGCCGCAAGGACCATAGGTCCCCGGAAGGCCGTTTTATTTACGATCATCGCCTGGGCGGTAGCATATTTCTCCGAATTTTCGTCCGTCCGAAACGGCTTCCCGTTCGGGCTTTATTATTACATTCCTTCCACAAAAAACAAGGAGTTATGGGTCATGGGCGTGCCGTTCATGGACTCGCTCTCCTTCACGTTTCTCTCCTATTCGAGCTGGCGGACGGCGCGCGTCTTCCTGCCGCGCGAGGATAAATTCTCCTGGAAAATCATACTCTTGGGCGCGTTTCTGATGACGCTTCTCGACGTGGTAATCGACCCATTGGCCCTGCGCGGGGACAGGTGGTTCCTGGGCAGGATTTATTACTATCCCTCTCCGGGGCCGTATTTCGGCGTAACCATTGAGAATTTCGCCGGTTGGTTCTTTGTCGGCGCGCTCACGATGCGGATTTGGAAGGCCGTTGACGGCATTGTCGGCGGACAGGATTTATCCAATAAAACCGGCATGTTAGGCCCAGCACTGTACTTCATCGTCCTGCTGTTCAACCTCTCCATGACCTTCTGGATAGGCGAGATAAAGCTTGGGCTGACGGGGGTCGTCCTGTTCCTGCCCGTGACGGCGGTTTTCCTGGCGAAGGTCAAAAATTCGGCGATCTTTGAGAAAAATTATTCTTAATTTTCAGACAGTTACAAAATTGCAACTCGTTTATAAAGAGATATTTATATGAGCCTCAACATCGTGTAAAATAAGGGGAAATCGCCCCAGGCCCGCAAAAACCAAATGCGTCCCAGCCCCCCTCAAGACGCCCGAAAATCGCTCTCCCGGCCATAAAATCGACTTGGAATCGTGACCCAAAATGCCCCGATTTCAAAATTAGGGACACACCTCAATTTTTCATTGATTTTCATTTTCAGCCGAGCGACCGGAGGCGACGTAAACCCGGCCACGCCGCCGCCCGCCGTTCAGAAATTTATTGACTGCGCGGGGTGGTTATGAGTAAATGAGAGGGGCAGTGTCCGGCAGACAAACCGATTGTTTCGATGGAGGATTTTATGTCTTCTGAGATAGATTGGAATCGGTTATTGTCTTTCATGATTGCACTGTCATATCTCGTAATCGCTTATTTTATCGGGGGCGGCGAATTTGTTATGAAAATCGCTCTTTTCCTGACGCTTCCAATGGCTGCAATTTGGTTTAGTGATGCGCTCGGCGATATTACGAGTTCTGGCCCGAGTATAATTTCGTTTGCTCCCATTAATAGACAATCTCCCGGAATAATTGTGAAGATTGCGGGATGGATACTTTTATTATCGCCAATAGCGGCAGCGATAATCAGCAAGCTTGTATCATAACCTGCAAGAATCAACCTGCGCTAATTTTAACAGCCTTGAAAAACAATGAAAATTCGTGATATTATAAAAACAATCGAGGGAGACGGCTGGTATCTGATTTATACTAAAGGCAGCCATCGTCAGTACAAGCATCCTGAGAAGAAGGGAAGGGTAACCATAGCCGGTCATCCAGGCGACGATATAGCGCCCGGGACGTTGAACAGTGTCCTGAAACAGGCGCGGTTGAAGGAGAAATGATATGCACAGGTTCTTGATAGTCGTCGAAAAAGCTGGCGCGAACTTTTCGGCATATTCGCCCGATCTGCCCGGATGCGTCGCCACGGGAGCCACGCGGGAAGAGGTTGAACTAAACATGCACGAGGCCATAGAACTGCATGTCCGCGGTCTGATAGAAGACAGTCTTCCGATACCGGAATCAAGCTCTTTTGCGGAATTTATTTCTGTAAAGTAAAAATTAATTTAGAAATTTCCTCAGCCCCTCTTTAAAATCCGCCGGTTTTATCCCCAGTTCGTCCATGAAATTCGACGCGCAGACGTTGTCCTCCTGGAGCATCAGCAGCTGGTCGAGCGTAACCGGGGGTTTCGGCAGGAGCGTTTCCATCGCAAACACCGCCGGGCTTGCGAAGGGGACGGGGATATGCATGACGGACTTCTTCTTTCCGACGGCCTCGGCAATCTCCTGCACCACCTCGTTCAGCGTAAGCCTGCGCGGGCCGCACAGCTCCGCGATTTTCCCGTAATATTTCGGCTCGCCGGTTATCATAGCCAGCGCCTCCGTCAAGTCGTCTATGTATACCGGCTGGAAAAGCCCCTTCCCGGAGCCGAGCAGCGGGACGTACGGGAGCGGCAGGTTTATGAGCGACTTCATCCGGAGTGTGAACTCATCGCCGGGGCCGTAGATTATGGACGGGCGGGTTATCGTCCAGTTTAGCCCGGATGCGCGGGTCAACTCCTCGGCGGCGTATTTTGTCTTGTGGTATTCGGAGCGGGCGTTCTCGCGCGTCCCGAGGGCGGACTGATATACGAAATGCCTTACCGTCCCGGCCTTTTTCGCCGCCTCCAGGACGTTTTTCGTGCCCTCGACGTGTATGGAGCGGAAGCTCTGCCCGGGCGCGGGCTGGATTATCCCCACGAGATGCACTACCGCCTCGCAGCCGTCCGCCGCCCGGATTAACGACTCCGGGTCTCCCACGTCGCCCAGGGCGAGTTCGATATTGCCGCCGCCGAGCTTTTGCGCTTTTTCCCTGTTCCGCACAAGGGCCCTGACCGCCCTGCCGGATGCGGCGAATCTCTTTACCAGGTGGCCTCCGACGAAGCCTGTAGAGCCGGTGACGAGGATCATAGAATTATATTATAGCGTAAAAAAATTCGCGGGAATGACAGTCATTAACCCCTCTACACCCGGGAGAGGGGCGGGGGGTGAGGGCTTAGTGCGCGTGGACGGCGTCGTGCTCGTGTTCGTGGGCGTGGCCGTGCGCATGGTCGTGCCGGTGAACATGCGCGGCCCGGCGCTCGCAGTGGACTATGTCGCAGACGAGATTATTGAACTCGCAGGCGCCCTTCTCAAGCTGGAGCGTGGAGTGGTTTATCTGGAAACACGATATAAGACGGCAGTTTATGTCGTCTATTATCTTCTTTCGCTCCCCCTGGTAGGACGGGTCTATCAGGATATGCGCCGAGAGCGCGGATATGCTGGGGCATATGCTCCAGACGTGGAGCCTGTGAACGTCCAGAACGTGGGGGACCTTTTTCATCTCGGCCACTACGGCGTTGATGTCAAGCCCCTTCGGCACGCCTTCAAGCAGGATATGGGATGCCTCGTACAGCACGTTGACCGCCCCGCGCAGGATTACAAGCGAGAATATGACGGACAGGACAGGGTCTACGATATACCAGCCGGTGTAGTAGATTATCACGGCGCCGACTATGACGCCCGCCGAGATGAGGACGTCCCCGACGACGTGCAGGAAGGCGCTCCGGATATTCAAGTCGTGCTCGTCGTGGCCGTGGAGGCGGTGGACGACGAAGAGGTTCACGACAAGGCCGAAGGCGGCGGCGGCGAGCATCCCGACGCTCTTTACCGGCTGGGGCGCGGAGAACCTGTGAACGGCCTCAAGGATTATGAAGCCGGATATGAGCACCAGCGTGACGCCGTTTATGAGGGCCGCGAAGACCTCGGTCCTGTGCCAGCCGTAGGTGCGGGTGTCCGTCGCGGGGAAGGCGGAGAGAAGTATCGCGAAGAACG
Organism: Nitrospirota bacterium; assembly: GCA_021785055.1. GTDB lineage: Bacteria > Nitrospirota > JACRHJ01 > JACRHJ01 > JACRHJ01 > JAKAHE01. The sequence goes on from JAJYGS010000039.1 coordinate 14,746, forward strand.
CAAGCCCCAGGGAGACCATGTCGGTAAGGACGTGGACGGCGTCCGAGAGAAGGGCCAGGGAGTTCGTCATGAACCCGGCGGCCAGCTCGACCAGGAAGATAAGTCCTGTCAGGGCAAGGGAGAAAAGGAGATTCCTCGACTGCTCGTTATCCGCCTTGAATCCGGCAAAAAGTTTCATTAAAACCCCTTTAAGTCTGCCCCCTTACCATTTAAATAATAACCGAATTCCGATGCTTTTTCAAGGAAAATGGCGCCCCCTAAATCCTTGACTACACTCCCTTTCTCTGCTACTATCAAAAGTTACGTTCAAGGGGCCTAATGAAAAAGATTAAATTCGTCTTCGCCGTTCACAGCCATCAGCCCGTAGGGAACTTCGACCACGTCGCGGAGGAGGCGTATCATAATGCCTATCTGCCCATACTCGAGGCGGTAAGGGACGTCCCGTGGTTCAAGATATGCCTGCACTTCACAGGCTCGCTCCTCGAATGGATTTTAAAGAACCACCCGGAGTTCATCCTCATGGTAGCATCGATGGTCGAAAAGGGGCAGGCGGAGGTCATGGGAGGCGGGTTCTACGAGCCGATACTCGCCCTGCTCCCGGACGAGGACAAGCTTGGCCAGATAAACAAGCTCTCCGATTTCGTCCTT
>JAJYGS010000090.1 GCA_021785055.1 Nitrospirota bacterium
GACAGTCTATGATGACCTTGTCGTACCGCCGGGACAGCTCGGAGAGGCTCTCCTTCATGGTCTTCGACCCGAGAAGCTCGGAGGGATTCGGCGGGATGGGGCCGGAGGTTATAATGTCCACGTTTGACGTGCCGGATGCCAGAATCACAGCGTCCAGCCCGGCCTGGCCTGAGAGGAGGCTGCTCAAGCCCTGCCGGTTGGGGGCCTTGAGCATCTTGTGGAGCCGCGGTTTTCTCAAGTCCGCATCGATGAGGATTATCCTCTCGCCGGCCGCCGCCATCACCGCCGCGATATTGAGCGCGAACGTCGTCTTGCCCTCGGAATGACCTGCGCTGCATATCTGCATTATTTTCGGCGGCTTGTCGCCGACGGAGAGAAGGAGGTTACCGCGTATGTTCCTGAAGGCCTCCGCGCCAAGGGACTTCGGGTCCGACATGAAAGAGTCTATGTCCTTTATCCTGGGGACCGTGCCGAGCATCGGGAGCCGGAGATATTCTTCGATGTCCTCCGGCGTCTTGAAAGTGTTGTCGAGAAACTCCACCAGGAGCGAGGCGCCTATCCCGCTCATCAGGCCGACAATCAGCCCCAGGATGAGATTCACCGGCTTGTCGGGCCGGTACGGTTTCTTGAGCGGGACGGCGTTGTCGAGGAGCTGGACGTTAGACATGTTCATGCTGCCGGTAAGGCTCGACTCCTGGAACTTCTTCAGCACCGCATCGTATATGTCGCGCGAGCCTTCCACGCCCTGCTTCATGATCTCATACTCGGACGCGCGCTTTTCATACCGTATCGCGCTTGCCTTCTGCCGGTCGAAGGCAGCCCTTAAGTTCTGCTCGTCCTTGAGCGCCTCCGTATAGGAGTTCTTTATCGACAGGACTATGAAGCCCACCTCCTGCCTTATCTGCCTGTTTAAGGCCGCCATCTCGTTCCGGAGGCGTATCATCTCAGGATGCCTTGGGCCGTATTTCTTCGCTGCGTCCGCAATGGTCTTGGCAAGCACGCTCTGCTGATCCTTCAGGTCCTGTATCACCTTGTTGTTTATTACCCCCGGCAGGGTCATCAGGCCGTCGGGGGTCTTTTCCAGTTTCTGCACGAGCTGGTATTTCACCTCGGCCTGAGACCTTACGGCCTGCGCGGACAGCAGCTTCCCGTCGAGGTCTGACAGCGCCTGGACGGAGATGTTGGGCTCCTTGTCCCCAGTCTGGATCAGTTCCCTGGAACGTTTGAAGTCCTGTAGCTGGTTGGTGGACTGGGTCATCTGGTTTTTTATGACCCCCAACCGGGAATTAAGCCATGCGATTGCCGCGCGCGCCGGCTCCACCTTCATTTCGAGGTTCCGCTCGATGAACGTACGCACCACTTCGTTGGCGACGGCGGCGGCAAGGGCGGGGTTTTCGTCTTCGTAGCTCACGCTTATGATATTGCTGTTCTTCTCCTCCTCGACGGAGAGCCTGCCGTGGAAGTCCCGAACCGCGTCTTCCATTCGTTTGGCCGGCCCGGCAGGCCCTTTCAGGCCGAAGAAACCAAGTATCCCGCCGCCCTCATTAAGGTTTTTATAAAGGCCCATCTTCCGGACTACCGCGCGGGCTATGGAATCGCTTTTTAAAATCGCGAGCTGGGTCTGGATATACGCGGAGGTGTCTATCGCCTGCGTCATCTGGCGGAGGTTTATCTCGTCGTTCTGCGTGCCTGGGTCAACGAAGACTCTCGCGGTAGCCCTGTAGACGGGGGTGGCGCTGAGCGTGTACACAGCCACAGCCAGGAATACGGCGGCGAATACCGACACGGCCGCCCAGCGTCGCTTGGAAATAATCTTCAGATAATCGTTCAGACCCGCATCTTCTCTTAACACTTAAGACCATCCTTTCCCGGAAATCAACACCCGGATTTGAAAGTCCCCGGATTCCCGCTGGAGCCAGGCCTTTGCGAAACCGAATGGGCGGGAATGACGAATCGCGCTCTTTAGAAGAAACTCTCCGGGACGGACACCAGGTCTTCCGGCTGGACCGGCGTGTTCATTGTCGCCCTTAAGGAATCTTCCCTGCCGTCTTCTTTCCTGATTATCTCCGTCTTGCCGGGGGCGGCCTTATCCGTCAGGCCTTCGGCGAGGGCTATGGCCTTCATGACGGTCGCGCCTTCCTCGTATTTGTATGCGCCGGGCTTCTTCACCTGCCCGGTAACGTATATATATCCGGCCTTTGTTATGAATATGCTGTCCTTGTCCTGCACGGGGATGTTTGCAGAGAGGTTCCCGTTTTCCGTCAGGTCCCTAAGGCGCACCCGGATATAGGAAATCCCGCCTTTGTTTTCGCCGTCTTCCGCCCTCTTTATAACCGCCTCGTCTCCGGACTTTTCCGTGAGCCCCCCGGCCTTTGAGATTATCTCAAGCAGGGTCGCGTCCCCGGTAAGCTCGTAAAGCCCCGGCTTCTTCACCTCTCCCAGGATGGTGATTTTCTTGCTGTGATATTCCTTTATGAATATCGACACGTTCGGGTTTATAAGGAAGCCGCCTGCATACAGGCCCGCGATCTTGTCCTGGGCCTCGCGCACGGTCAGGCCGCCGACGCTTACGTCGCCTATCAGCGGCATCTGGATTTTATCGTCGCTGATGCGCGCGAGTGTCGTCAGGTCCTTGTTCTGATAAACCGTCACCAGTATCAGGTCGTTGTTTCCCAGGGCGTATTCCTGCGCGAGACCCACGCCGCACACGGCGATAGTCAACGAAAACGCCAGGACGAACACCGATGCCGCCCGGAACATGAAGGCTTTTACGACAAAACGTTTTACTTGCATATATTGCACAGTGTAATGTTGTTTGATTGAGAGGATAAAAATACGGGGCCTCTTTACAAGGCCCCGAAACGATTTATATCGTGCCCTTAAGGCTTACCATCGCAAGGTTGTCGGTGTAGTCGTAAATCGTGAAGTTGGACACCCTCTTGGAGTGAGTGTAGCCCGCGCTTATCGCCACCCATTTGTTCATGTTGTAGGTGACGTCGATACCGGCGGCCCAGAGCCCGTCCCTCCGCCTGCCGGTCTGGGGCCCGACGGTAATGTCCTGGGCGTATCTCTCGTCCGTATAGGAGCCGCGCGGCTTTATCTCTATCTTTGTAACCGGCCTGTATGAAAGCTCGGCTGAACCTATGGTGGCAATGTAGTAGTCGGAAGTGTAGTCGTCGGACTCGAACGCCTGCCTGAGGCCGGAGAGCTTTATGCCCGTCTTGGCCGTGAACTGGTGGTCCAGGTCCACCTCGAATATCGGGCTTCTGAAATTTTTCTGGCCGGGATAATCGAAGAGCTTCCACTCGTATCCGCCCTTTATCGTGCCGGTGGATTTCGCCGTCATGTTCCAGGTAATGCCGCCTTCGGCCCAGTATTCGTTGCTGTTTAAGGTCTGGGCGACTTCGTGGACGGACTGGTTGCCGTTGTCGTGGTAGACGCGCTTGTAGGAACCCTGGATAAGGGCGGAGGTCTTGGGCATGAGCTGGTAGAAGAGCGTAAGAGTGGCCGCGTTTGCGAACTGGTCTCTGAACTTGTCCTGCGGGAGGTTATAATCGATAATGAAGTTCTGGTATCCGAGCGAGACCTTGTAGCGGTCCGCGAATGCGTAGCCTATCTCCGCGTTTACGAGGTTCGAGTAATAGCGGCTGAGATTGGCGCCGTTGACGACGGTATTCGCCGTGCCCCTTGCCTCATGGGACTTGTTCGCCTGGTCTTCGGCCTTTATCCACAGCCCGCCGGGGAAATTAAAAGCCGCCGCGCCGTGCAGATATTGGTCGTTGGTATCGTTTGCGTCGCCCGTGTTCACGTATTTGTAAATATCGGCCCTGTATTCGAGCTGGAAGAGGTTGTTCCTCTGAGGCACGTTGAGTTTTATTCCCGGAGAGATGAGGAAGTACCAGTCCGTAACGGGCGCGGAATTCGTCCTGAAGACGTTGTCGTCGTAAGTCGGTTCAAAATCCACGTAGGGATTAATCGTCGCCCTGCCGAAATTCAAGGCATAGGCGTTATTTGCTCCAAGAGCACAGACCAGAATCAATAGCGCAAAAACTGCCGAAGCACCACACTTCATCAGTTTCCCCCTTTGCGTGTAAAGATAATGTCTTCTTGAAATAACCGTAGAATGAATCCGGTAGCCGATTTACCTATACCCACTACTGGTTGTTGCTGACGTTGCCGCCACCGCCGCCGCCCGCGCCGCCCGCGGGAATCCCGGAGCCCTCCGAAAGCAGATTCCCGTTCCCTGCGCCGCCCATGCCGGGATTGCCTGCGTTTCCGGAATCAGCTTCCGCCGTGGCCATGGCCGACGCGATGGCATCCGGGGATTCTCCCGCATCGCTCGCGGCCTTCGATATGAAGTTACCGTTATACCCGGCATCGAGCGACGCCTGGAAAATATTGGCCAGATTGCCCCCGCCTTCGATGGCGCCGGCGATTACGGCCTCGGCGTCCAGGCCGGAGTTCAGGGCCATTTTAACTACCTGGTAGGCGTTCCCGCCGTCCTTTATTATCTCGGCAATGGCGTCTTTGACCTGTAGCCGGGACGGGTTTTGCCCCAGGGCGTTGCCGAGCACCTGCCCCATAGGCAGATGGCTCTGCATGTCCCCTTTTATGGTCGCATATGCCGGGAAAGCGCTGGATATTACAATACTGACGACCAGGCCCGTAAAAAAGAATTTGCCCATTCGATTCCCTCCTTTAAAAAATTTATTTTACCAGCATATATAAACAGTAAATATTTTCTCTTAGCTAAATATATCCGGTGAATTAAAATTAGTCAATAGTGAAATTTAAATTTTAATGAAATTTTTTCTATTTCTAATATCGAGACTGGAGGGGGAGGGTTTCCATGAGCGGCGCATTTCTTCCCTGAAACGGGGAAATATTCAGATTATCGCGAGGTTATCCCTGTGTATGGCCTCGTCGCAGTATTTATAGCCAAGTATCTCCTCTATCTCGGAGGATTTTCTTCCCAGTATCTTTTCCAGCTCGTGGCGGCTGTAGTGTATCAGGCCGCGGGCTATTATGCTCCCGTCCTCGCGGCATATCTCGACAGCGTCTCCGGCCTCAAAGTTTCCTTCGGCGGCCTTTATGCCGGAGGGCAGAAGGCTTTTGCCCTTCGTAAGGATGGCTCTTGCCGCGCCGTCGTCCACGGTTATTTTCCCTTTGCCGCGCAGGGAATAGGCTATCCAGTGCTTCCGGGAGGTCAGCCTGCCCCGGCAGGGGAGTATCAAAGTGCCTATCTCGCCATACTCGAACAGCTTCCTTACGTTGCCCTTCTTTTTCCCGTTTACGATAAAGCACGCGGCCCCGGTCGCCGCGGCCTTTTTCGCGGCTGTGAGCTTGCTCATCATGCCCCCCGTCCCGAAGGCGCTGCAAGACCCGCCCGCCATCCGGCATACCTCGTCCGTAACCTCGCTCACCTCGTCTATCAGCCTTGCGTCCTTATTCGCCGGGTCTTTGTCGAAAAGGCCGTCCACGTCCGAGAGTATGACCAGCGCGTCCGCCTCCGAGAGGTTCGTTACCATCGCGGCGAGGTTGTCGTTGTCGGAGAACTTGAGCTCCTCGACGGATACCGTGTCGTTTTCGTTTATTATCGGTATTACGCCGAACCCGATTAGCTTGTTCAGCGTATTCCGGGCGTTCAGGAACCTCCGCCTGTCGTGCATGTCCGCGCCCGTGAGGAGCATCTGGCCCGCGTGTATCCCGTGCCGGGCGAGGTTTTTTTCGTACATGCGTATAAGCGTGGACTGCCCCACCGCCGCCGCGGCCTGCTTGAGCTCTATAGTCTTCGGGCGCTCCGTCAGGCCGAGTTTCCCCATACCCGCCGCCACTGCGCCAGAGGTGACGACGATTACCTCAATTCCTTTTTCCCTAAGGAACGCGAAGTCGTCCGCAAGCGCGCGGATCCTTCGCCCGTCCACGCCCTTTGTCCTGCTGGCTACGACCGCGCTCCCGATTTTTATCACCACGCGCCTTGCGCGGGCTATTATCTCCGCCCTTCCGATTTTATCCGAGGTCATATTCACCTTCCGAGTTGCCAAATCACATGCCCGCCGCGTCATAGCCAAACGCATAACCCTGCGTCCCGTCAGCTAGATTGGCAAGCAGCCCGCGCTTGTCATATGTGTAATTCGTTATGCGTCCCGTCATGTTTTAAAGAACAGCCCCTGACTAATGTGCCTAATTTAACTTTTATTCAGTATAACTTTTTCTAAATGGTCAAAAAGTTTATTGTACGAACCAAGGCCAATTGCGTCGTTCATTAAATACCACCCTAGATTGTCTTCCATTTTTATTTCAATTAAATCTCCTGTTGAAGAAATACATAATCTTGCGGGTAATGATTTTTTAAACAAATTGTAAATAATTCCAGTTCCAAATAATCTTATTAATAAATTATTTCCAAATCTGAATTCAACTTTATATTCATTTTTCAAAAATATTTTACCACCCTCTTTTCTTATCTTCTCTTCGACGACATTTAAATTAACATTCTGGGCAGGTATACTTATAATCCTTTTTATTTTCTGTCTTGCCATGAACAATCCCCCTTTATAATTAAAACAATTGTTTCTTCTAACATTCCAGTTGCGCCACCAACCGATGAACCTACCGCAGCACCTGTTGCCGGGTTCCCGAACGAGTCGTATTCATACGTCTGCGCGACCTGGCCGTTGACATCAGTCATAGCGGTAATCGAGCCGAGCGCGTCCTTGTGATACAGCCGCCTTGTCCGTCCGGCGGCATGAGCGAAGCCTATATGAGTTGAAAATAAAAATCAATGGGAAATATGGGGTGTATCCCTATTTTTTAAAACGGGTATTTTGCGGTTTCTACACGGGCAGAAAAAGAGGGCCTGCGGCGCGGATTCGTGCCGTTTTACGGGGGGCGCGGAACGTCAAAAATCGTGCTTTTCGGCCTTCAGTTCCTCCAGTTTTTCCGCCGCGAAATCCACCAGTTTTTCCACGCCCTCGTGCGTTACGGCGGAGATGGCGAAGAATGGATAGCCCTCTTTTATGCAATGATTACGAAGACTTGCTATGCGCAACTCGTCGCCCGCGTCGATCTTTGTCGCCACCGCGACCATGAACCGGTTCATCAACTCCGGGTTATATTTGCGCAACTCCTCGTTTATAAGGACAAAATTCTCCACCGGGTCCCCCGCAAACGGCGTAACCTCAACTAAATGCAGGAGAATTTTCGTTCTCTCCACGTGCCGCAGGAACTGCGCGCCCAGGCCCGCGCCCATGTGCGCGCCCTCGATAAGGCCCGGTATGTCAGCGATAACAAAGCTTTTTCTGCCCTCCGGCTTCACGACGCCCAGGTTCGGCACAAGCGTCGTAAAGGGATAGTCCGCAATCTTCGGCTTGGCCGACGAAATAACTGAAATAAGCGTGGATTTCCCGGCGTTCGGAAGTCCTATAAGTCCTGCATCTGCAAGGAGTTTCAGTTCCAGGAGCAGCGTCTTTTCCTCGCCCGGCAGGCCGGCCTGGGCAAAGCGCGGGGCCTGGTGCGTGGGGGATTTAAAGAACGTATTCCCCTTGCCGCCGCGCCCGCCGTACGCAGCGACGACCTCCTGCCCGTCCTCGGCCAAATCCGCAATGATTTCACCGGTTTCTGCGTCCCTTACCACCGTCCCGGCGGGGACTTTCACGAGGATGTCCGGGCTGTCCGCACCGGTCATCTGCTTGCCCCTGCCGTCTCCGCCGTCCTTGCAGGTATAGTGCTGCTGGTATTTCTGGTCGAGAAGGGTATTGAGCTGAGTGCTTGATTTTATTATAATATTCCCGCCTTTGCCTCCGTCTCCGCCGTCCGGGCCGCCTTTCGGGACGTACTTCTCCCTCCGGAAGCTCACGCAGCCGCGCCCTCCGTCCCCTGCTTTTACATATATTTTTGCAATATCAACGAACATATATTCTTTATCATGGACATTTGGAAATCGCCGCCAAATATCCAGAATTATCCTGAAATGTTAAGTGCTTAGCAAATAAAAAAGCCCCGCCTCGGCGGGGCTTTCGTTTTGCTTTCGGCGGGTTTAGGCCTCTCCCTGCGGGACGGCGTAGACGCTTGCCTTCTTCCTGTCTTTGCCCCAGCGCTCGAACTTTACGATTCCCGGTATCTTTGCGAACAGGGTATCGTCCTTGCCGAGGCCGACGTTCGTTCCCGGATGAATCCTTGTGCCTCTCTGCCTTACGATTATGCTCCCGCCGGTGACGAGTTCGCCCTCGTAGCGCTTAACCCCAAGCCTCTGCGAATTGGAGTCCCGCCCGTTCCTGGAGCTGCCGACGCCTTTTTTATGTGCCATTTTATAAAACCTCCAGAAAAGTTCGTCATACCCGCGAAAGCTGGTATCCAGATTTTAAAACTGGATTCCCTCTTAAAACATTCGGGAATGACGGCTTCAAATACACAAATTGCGTTCCGGACCCCTTTCGGCCCCGGAATCCAGCCCGCTTACGCCGTTATTTCCTTTATCTTCAGCTCCGTAAAATCCTGCCTGTGGCCGCGCATCTTGCGGTAGTTCTTGCGCCTTTTGTGCTTGAAGACGAGTATTTTCTTGGCCCTGCCATCGCGCACTACCTCGGCGGTAACCTTGGCCCCGGAAAGCGTCGGATTGCCGATTTTTACGTCCCCGGCATTTTCCGCCAGAAGGACTTCGGAAATCTCGACCGTCTCCCCGGCCTTCGCCCCCAGGCTCTCAACCTTCACGACATCGCCCGGCGCGACCTTGTACTGTTTCCCGCCGGTCTTTATTATGGCATACATTATTATCACCTCCGGAAATCGAAGGTATTTTTATACCTTATAAGGAGTATATTGTCAAGACAAATTTATCGCCCTTTCTTTCCCCCGGCCCGGTATTTCATCCGGACAGGCTCCCGGCGGGGCCTTCCGGAATCCGGCATGTCGGCCACAGAGAAATCCATCTGCCGCCGCTCAAGGTCTATCCTTTCCAATATCACGTCCACCCTGTCCCCCAGCCGGAACTGCCGCCCGGTATGCTCACCCGTGAGGGAGTGCTCCCGTTCGAGGTAGCTGTAATAGTCGTCGTGCAGCGACGTAAGGCGCACCAGGCCCTCGACGAAATATTCGTCCAGTTCCACGAAGAACCCGAACGCCGTCACGCCCGCGACGTATCCCGTGAACTCGCCGCCGACCTTGTCCGTCATGAACTGGAGCTTCTTTATCTCCACGACCTCACGCTCCGCCTCCTCCGCCTCCCGCTCCATGAACGAGCAGTGCTGGCCGAGCGTGCCGAGGCCGGAAGCTATTTCCGACTTCCGTTCCGCAGACAGCGACTTCTTCTTCAGAAGCTCCTTGAGCGCCCTGTGGACGCTTAGGTCGGGGTATCTCCTGATGGGCGACGTGAAGTGGCAGTAGCATCTTGCGGCAAGCCCGAAATGGCCGGCGTTCTCCGGGGTATATTTCGCAAGCTTCATCGAGTGCAGTATCACTGTATTTAGGAACCTCTCCTCCGGGCGGCCCTCAAGCTTCTCGATGAGACGGGCGAAATGTTTCGGCCTGATGCTGCCTCCGGCGGGCCAGGGAAGTCCGAAACTTTTCACCAAATCCCCCAGTATCTCCATCTTTTCCTCGTCCGGCTCCTCGTGGACGCGATAAAGAAACGGCACCCCGTGGGCCTCGAGGTGCGCGGCGACGGTCTCGTTCGCGGCAAGCATGAATTCCTCGATAAGCCTGTGGGCCTGGTTTCTCTCCGCCTTCACAATCGCCGTCGTCTTTCCCGTAAGGTCGAGGATTACCTCCGGCTCCGGGAGGTCGAAGTCTATGCTCCCGCGCCTGCGCCTCATCTTGTTCAGCCGCTCCATAAGCTCGCGCATGAGAAGGAAGTTCCCGACCAGTCCGGAATATTTCTCTTTCGTCTCCGGGTCGTCCTTTTCGATTATCGCGGCGACGCCGGTATAGGTCATCCGGGCGCGGCTCTTGATAACGCTCTCGTATACGTCGTATGAGACGCGGTTTCCGTCCTTGTCGAAGACCATTTCCGCCGTGAGCGTCAGCCGCTCCACGTCCGGATTCAGGCTGCATATTCCATTGCTCAGCTCCTCCGGCAGCATCGGCAGCACCCTGTCGGGGAAGTATACGCTCGTCGTCCGCTCGCGCGCATCGGAATCCAGGGCGGAGCCGGGTCTTACGTAATGGGCCACGTCGGCTATGGATACCAAGAGCCGGATATTTCCGCCATCCGCAGGCTCGACGGATACCGCGTCGTCGAAATCCCGCGCGCGTTCGCCGTCTATCGTAACGGTCGGCCTGTCCCGGAGGTCGATCCGGCCTTCCCGCATGGACGGCGTAACCTTACCGGCCACGGCCACGGCTTCTTCCAGTGCCGCGCCGGAGAACCTTGTCGAAAGCCCGTGCTCCTCGATTACAATATCCGTCTCTATCCCCGGCTCGCCCGGAAGCCCGAGGATCTTTACCACCTCCGCCTCAGGCGCCCTGTGCGGCTCCGGGAATCTCTTTATTTTCGCCACGACCATCTGGCCGTCTTTTGCGCCGCCTTTCTCTTTCGGTGGGATGTAGAAGTCGTGCGTGATGCGCGGGTTCGTTGAGATTACCACGCCGAAGCCGCGCCCGGACTCGTATTTACCGACAACCCTGTCCGTCGCGCGCTCAAGGATACGCATGACGCGGCCTTCCCGCCGGCCTTCTCCTTTTTCCCGCTCGATTCTCGCCACGACCCTGTCCCCGTGCATCGCGCCCATCATTGCAATGGAACGGACGTAAACATCCGCGCCGCGGCCTCCGGCGCCGGTAGACCGGCTTCCGGCACCTGCTGGCTGCTCCGGCATAACGAAACCGTAGCCGTCCGGGTGCACGGAGAGCGTCCCGACGACGAGGTTCATTTGCGACGGCAGGCCGTAGCGGTTGCCGCGTATTTTGACAATCTCGCCGTCTTTGACAAGCTCGCGCACGGCGCGTTTTACGTCCTGCCTCTCCTCTTTCGGCGCGCCCAGGCTCCGCATCAGCTCCTTCATAAGAAGCGGGTGGTAGGTCTTGTCGCGCATGAGGGAGAGGATTTTCTGCTTCTGTTCCATTGTCCTTAATTATATTATGAATTTACCAGCACGAACACCCTGTAGCAGAACCATATCACCGGCAGGATGAAGACAAGCAGGAACCATCGGCTCTTGTGGATTATGCCCCAGAAGACAAAACCGACCGCCGAGTAGAAAAGGCCGTTTGCGGCTATCGAGAGCGTCAGGTATCCGAACCTCGCGTTCATGGGCCGTCCAGGGTCTGCAAGGAAAATGAAACCCGGCCATAAAAATACGACGAACCACGAGCCGAAGTCGTATTGCACGAAGTGCCAGGCGAACTCGAAAAAGAACGGGACAACGAGACCCGTAAGGCCGAATACGGCAAGGTATTTCCTCAAAAGCGACTCCCTTTAACTGATGCAGGTTCAGCCGGATTTTACCTTGACCAGCAGCCCTTCCGCCTGGGCCACAACCGTCCCGTCGTCCTTTACGGCGACGGCGCCCGCCTCCACGATGTGCCCGGATTCCTTGAGTATCCTGCCGGTAACCCGCACCCTCTCGCCCACCATTAGCGGCCTTTTAAACCGCACGGTAAGCTTTCCCGTGACGGCGTTCATACCCAGGCTGTATGCCAATTTTGTCATCGCCTCGTCGAGGACGGTGGAGATAATACCTCCGTGGACGATGCCCTTGTAGCCCTGCCAGGTCTTTGCGGGCGTGAAATCCGCCGAGAGCGACTTATCGTCCCTGTCCAGATGAAACCTGAGCTTGAGCCCCCCCTGGTTGTCCTGCCCGCACACGAAACACATCCGGTCGTCGTCCAGTTCCAATTTTCCTCCGCACCGATTCCTGTAATCTTTTTGCCCGCTCCTGCGTCTAAGGCAAGAGATATGATAACCTTTTCCGCAATGCTCTTCAAGCTTAAATGATATAATGAAATTAGCGAGAACCCATCGGCAACAAGTATGGAGGAAGAAATGAGAGTCCTTTTCCGCCGCGCAATACCCGTTCTTGGCATAATCCTTTCGATTTTCCTTGTTTCAGGCCTCCGGGGCCGCGCGTTTGCGGCAGGCGCGGACGCGCCGAACGGCCTTGGGATGGCGCGCGTCACGCTGATACGCGGAGACGGCTCCTTCAACGGCAAGGACACGAACGCCTGGGCGGCGCTTTCGCCCAACTTCTCGCTTCAGAACGGCGACAGGCTCTGGGCCGGAGACAAATCTAAGATCGAAGTCCAGTTCTCCGGCGGGCACATGGCCTGGCTGAACTACCAGACCGAGCTCGACATCACAAACATGGAAATGGCCAAGGGGCTTGCCATACAGGTAGGTCTCGCCTCCGGCGAGGCTTCTTTCGCCACGAGGCCCATGGGCCGAAACGACGTCTTCCAGGTGGATACGCCCAACGCGTCCGTCCGCGCCTACGACAAGGCGCGCTTCCGCGTCACCGTCCTTGGGGACGGGACGACGCAGATAGGCGTGGCGCGCGGGAGGGTGGAGCTTGAGAGCACGGCCGGCCTCTCCGACATAAACGCGGGCGAGATGGTCGAGATAGAAAAGGACGGCAGCATAAACACCAGCGCCATGCCCGGAAAGGACGACTGGGACAGGTGGGTGGACGCAAGGTGGGAGCGTTATATCCGCCCGTCGAGGAGCGCGCGCTATCTCCCGCCTGCCCTTGACAACTACGGCTACGAGTTCGACGATAGCGGGCACTGGGTGGACAATCCCGGTTACGGCAACGTCTGGGTGCCGTCGGTCGGCCCGACATGGTCTCCATATTCCAACGGCAGGTGGGTCTGGGTGGACGGAGATTATACGTGGCTCCCGTACGACCCGTTTTATGCCTGCTTCCATTACGGCAGGTGGTCCTGGTCTATCTCGACAGGCTGGTTCTGGCTGCCGCCCGCGCCGTCGGTTGGGGTATGGTGGTCCCCCGGCTACGTCGGCTGGGCGTGGAGCGGCGGCATGGTATCATGGGTACCGCTTGCCCCTGGCGAGGTATATTACGGCTACGGCTATTACGGTCCGCAGAGCGTCAATATAAACGTCACCCGCGTGACGGTCATAAAGAACGTATACATAAACAGCAGGGTCAATAACGCCGTCGTCGTCGTAAATAGGCATAACTTCCTTAGGGGCCGCACGACGCGCGTGGCGATAGCAAGGCGGCAGAACCCGTTCCTGCATCCCGGAGCGATGGGCGCGCGGGTCATGCCGGGAACCCCTGCAAGGGCTATAAAGCCTATAAAGGCCACGATGGACCCGAGGCCGGGAGTAAAGCCGAAACATCTTCCGCCCGCGCGGATACAGAAGGTCATTCCGATGCTCAGGAAAAGAGCGATTGCACGGTCGAAAGGGGCGTCAGCCTTCAGGCCGGGCAGGAAGCCGCAGAGGGTGCCCTTCAGGAAACTCGGCAGGAAAGCTCCCGCCATAAGACCCACGCCAGGAAGACCGGGAGCCGCTCCAGGCCGCAGAGTTGCGCCCGCAAGGCCCGGAATAAGGGGACAGAGGCCAGGAATAATAAGGCAGAGGCCCGGCAATTTCCAGCGCGGGAAACAGTGGCCGAAAACACAATTCAACAGGAACCGTCCGGCGCCTCCGGGGAAAAGGGCCGCGCCCGCTATAGAACGGGGGCGTCTTCGGCAACCCCCGGCGCCAGAGAGCAGGGGGCAATCGGCTCCGTCAAAGCCCGCAATTCAGGAGAGGGGCAGGCAGCGTATCGCACCGGAACGTAAAGCGGCACCGACGGGCAGGTCGACCGGCTTCGAGGGCAGGAAATTTCAGGCCCCGCCGCGGGCCAGGGGCGGCGAGAGTCGGACGACCGCCGGCGAGGCCGCGAGGCCCGCGCCGGGCAGCAGGGCGCCCCAGGCCGGCAGAGCGGCGGCCCCAAGGCCGCAGGCCCCGTCCCGCCAGAGGGGGCAGGTAAAGGTTCAGAGGAGGGTGCCTCCCAAGGGACAACCTGCCAGGCCGAAAGGGAACGAAAAGAAGAAAGCGCGGCCAAAGCAGCGCGAAGAGGGGCAGTAAACAGCGTAACCGGCATGGCCGGGGGTATGGAAGGCAATAACCAGGGCCTCTATAATAGTTCCGGGGGTATCAGAATCGCGTGAATTTCGCCCCTATGAAGGCCGTTTTTGATAGGTAATCGGTTAACGGGATTTTCTTTACAAAACCTCCGCCGCAGCTCGCCGCCGGTCTACCAGCGGCGGAGGTTTTTGTTCCGCTTGCGTTGATAACGTATATGGTAGTTCCGTTCAAGGACTTGTCTCGGCTTATGATGCCCAGGTGCCCCACAATCTCGCCGACAACGCGCCTTTTCGGGTCTTTAATGAAATAAATTATGTCCCCGCTTTTAAGGCGCGAGTAGTACTTTTCTTTCATCAATTCGGCCTTCGGAATATATTCCACGGTTTTAACGCCCCTTGAGCCGGGAATCTCCTTTGTCGGGGCTATCTTCGCCGTTATGTCCCGGCCCCATTTCCCGGAGGCGATCATATCCTCGGCATAGGCGAACCTGTCGCCGTAATTTAAGACGTTGCCGTTTTTGTCCAGCCTGCCCCTTGTCTTGAACCGAAGGTATAGCGCCTCTTTTACGGCGCCTTCGGGCGTCTTGGAGAGCGCAAGCTCCACACAGCGGAACACAAGATACATGCAGTCCATTTCGTGGTCGGTCACGATCTTCTTTTTCCTGACATACCTGCCCAGTGGGTCTGTATCATACGGAAAACCCACGAAATTTTCCGCCCAGAAGGCAATCCTTTCGCCGACCGGCCTTCCTGCCACAAGCCTCTGGCGCTCCTGTATCTCCCTGTCGCTGAAGGTCTTTACCCGGCAGCAGTGTTCGGCTGCGAGGGCCGGAGAACAGGCTGCGATTAATATTGCAATTAAAATAAACTTCTTCATTCTTCGTCCTCCCTGTCCTCGATGTCGAGGTGAAACTTATGCATGAACCTGTGATATATCGGCGAGAACAGCACCGCGACAAACGTCAGGAAGGCCACCCCGGAAAAGAGCGCGTAAAATGACGAAAACAGCTTCGCGCCGTCCGTTTCCATGCGGTCTACAGGCCCCATGCCCGTAAGTATCATCGAGGCGTTTAAAAACGAGTCCACCCAGGGGAGGTTCCCGAAGCAGTGGTACCCGGCCATGCCGATGCCGATGGAGAACGCGAGGATGAATATCGAGAAGACGGCGTATCTCGCCTGCCTTTTCGCGAACTGTTTTCTGGGCGGGAGCGGTTTGTGGCGGTGCGACATGCGTTAATTATACAGAAAAGGCGTCCCGGAAGGAACGCCTTTTTTTATTTTTGGTGCCGGAGACGAGACTCGAACTCGTACGGGTTTCCCCACACGCCCCTCAAACGTGCGTGTCTACCATTCCACCACTCCG
>JAJYGS010000008.1 GCA_021785055.1 Nitrospirota bacterium
CCCATCGAAGCCCGGACAGGAGAACTGCTTCGAGGCGGAGGCGGATTTCTTCCAGATACTGCAAACCGTCCTCAAAGAGCGCCGCGAAAAGGAGATGGGCGCCGCCCTCCAGGAGATTTGCGACCAGCGGGCGTATGTCGAATATAAATATGAAGAAAATAGCGACCCGGAGCTTAAGTTTATGGCGGAGCGCCTTGAAAAGCTCGAAGGCTTTATCCACCTGATAGACCGCGCAATGTTCGGGCTCAAGACCTTCGCCGGGATAAGGGGCATGTTCCGGGGAAGGGAAAAATGAAATTCCCTTGACAAGACAACAGGATACAAATATACTCCCTTCTTTAGGGAGGCGATTTCATTGAAATACGCAAACGAGCTTTTGGAAGGCGAAAAAATAGAGTCCGTATTCGCCGCGACGGAGAAGCAGCTTAATAAGACTCAGAACGGGAAGCCTTATCTTTCGCTCAGGCTTGCGGATAAAACCGGAAGCTTGGAGGCTAAGGTGTGGGATAACGCGGAGAACCTTTCGCTCGGATTTAAGAAGGGCGATATTGTGGGCGTCCGGGCGGAGGTAAACTCTTATAAAGGCAATCTCCAGCTCACGGTTAAGGACATAAAGAAGGTCCAGGCGCCCGACGATTACCTGCCTCGGATACTCCCCACGACGGACAGGGACGTCGAGGCCATGCTCTCCGAGCTTAAGGCTGCGACACAGGGGATCGGGACGGACTGGCTGCGGGAGCTTATGCAGGGATTCCTTAACGATTCCGCGTTCATGGATGCGTTCAGAAAATCCCCCGCCGCAAAGGGGATGCACCACGTCTTCGCCGGAGGGCTGCTCCAGCACACGCTGAAGGTCGTGCGGCTCGCGAGGCTTATCTTCGAGGAATACAACGCCGCCGACCCGCTTGTCGCTTCCATGATAGACAAAGACCTTCTCGTCGCGGGGGCCTTCCTGCACGACATCGGCAAGATAGAGGAACTGTCTCCCGGCGCAGGGTTCGACTATACCTTCCGGGGAAAGCTCCTGGGGCACGTGACGCTTGGGCTCATGGCCCTGAAGGAGAGGCTGGACCGGATAGAAAACGTCGACCGGGAGAAGGCGGATTTGCTCATGCACATGGTCATATCCCACCACGGCGAGTACGAATACGGCTCGCCCAAGATGCCGATGTGCATGGAGGCCATGATACTGCACTACGCGGACAATCTGGACGCGAAGCTCCAGGGTCTGGCCGAGTTCGCGGACAAGGACGTCCAGGAGGGCAAATTCACGGCCTGGCACAGGCTCTACGAGCGGCAGTTCTATAAAGGCGGCGACACGGGCCAGTAAAATAGCGGCGGGATCTTATGAACCTACCGAACGTCATTACCCTGCTCAGAATCGCCCTTGTCCCGGTCTTTCTCGTTTTTCTTATACAGAACAGATACGGCCTTGCCGCCGGCGTTTTCATCATCGCCGGGCTGACGGACGCAATCGACGGCGCCGTCGCCCGGATGACGAACAAAAAGACCGAGCTGGGCGCGCTGCTCGACCCGCTCGCGGACAAGTTCCTCGTCCTTACGGCGTTCGTCGCCCTGGCATTGATGGGCAGGCTTCCGCTATGGCTTGCGGGAGCCGTAATCATACGGGACGCGGCAATTATTGCCGGGTGTTTTTATTTTTACAGGCGGGGTTTCAGGGATGCCATCCGGCCAACCCCGCTCGGCAAGCTTACGACGTTCATGCTGATATTCCTGCTTATGGCCGCACTCGCCGGGCTGTACATGGGACGCGATTTCGCCCTGACGGAATATCTTTCCCGGCTTGCAGCCGCGCTCCTGGCCGCATCGGGAGCGCAATACATTATCCGGGGTTTCAGGATTATATATGGTAAAAAAAATAATCTGGCAGGCTGACCTCGCGGTCTTTATCTTCCTGGCCCTTTTCTTCCTGCTCGCGTGGGCGCTTGGGACTTCCATAACCCCGTTCGTCCTGGCGCTTCTGTCCGCCTATATACTGAACCCCGCCGTCTGCTTCCTCGAAAGGCGCGGCGTGCCCAGGGGCGCCGGCGCGGCCATTTTCTCCCTTGTGCTCTTTGCCGCTCTTGCGGGAGTTCTGTTCGGGGCGGTATACGTCCTCATGCAGGAGATACCGCAGCTCGTAAACAATATCCCGTCGTATATCGACACGTTCAGGAACGAGTATTTCCCGTATATCAGCCGCGCGCTCG
Source organism: Nitrospirota bacterium (assembly GCA_021785055.1). GTDB lineage: Bacteria > Nitrospirota > JACRHJ01 > JACRHJ01 > JACRHJ01 > JAKAHE01. Next base: position 2,211 of record JAJYGS010000008.1, read on the forward strand.
GCCTTGGGCCGGGATATGATTTCAACACGCTTATCGGGAATCTCAGGCAGGAGGTCTCGAACCTCTCGCCGGAGTCCTTTACCTCGGCGTTCGGGCATGTCCTGGGCATTATTGCCGGGACGCTCAACGTCTTCTTCCTTGCCCTGACGCTGTTCCTCATACCGATATTCATGATATACCTGCTTATGTCGTGGAACGATATGAGGGACTCGGCCCTGAAGATGATGCCGGAGGGATACCGGGAATATATCGTCGGGAAGCTGGGCGAGGTGGAGGTCGTCCTGAAGGACTTCGTGAAGGGCCAGCTCCTCGTGGCGCTGATAATGGGCGTCATGTACTGCGCCGGATTCTATTTCGCGGGTGTTGACATGCCCGTGCTCGTCGGCATGGGCGGAGGAATACTGAACCTCGTGCCGTATCTCGGCACGACGCTTGGCGGACTCGCCGCGATTATCCTTGTGCTCCTGAAGTATCACGACATCGCCCACCCGCTTATTGTCGTCGGCATAATGGCATTTGTCCAGGCGATGGAAGGCTATATCATCACACCGAAGGTAATCGGGCACAGGCTGGGGCTGCATCCGCTTATCATTATCCTTTCGCTCCTGGTGCTGGGGAAGCTGTTCGGCTTCGTGGGGATACTCCTGGCCGTGCCCATAGCCGCGGTCATAAAGGTTTTTGTGGCAGGGTTCGTAAGGAGCTACTGGGAATCGAAGTTCTATGCGGACAAACCGCCCTCACCCCCTGCCCCTCTCCCATAGGGCGAGGGGTTAAGGAGAACTTTATTCTAAAATGAAAGGTCTTGAAATCATCGGCGTGGAGCCGGGCGGCACGGCCCTCGATGTCGGAATCGGCAGGGGGGACAGGATAATCTCGATAAATTCCTCGCCCGTCCCGGATTACCTCGCATACCGCTACCTGATA
>JAJYGS010000061.1 GCA_021785055.1 Nitrospirota bacterium
TACGTATCCGGAAAGTTTTACCCTTGCCCCGTTTGAATCAAGCCTAACGCCCCGGAGATTAATCCTTCCGTCCGCATATTCCGCATCGCCTTCGAGGCTCGCCCGGACGTTCGGGCGACCTTCCACCTTTGCCGAGACGCCTTTCAGGTTAAAGCCCACCCAGTAGCTGGTCGAGCCGGTAGACCGGCTTCTATCCACGCCTCCAACAGTCCGCCTGCCGTTTATCCGGAAATCCACCCCGGCGTCAGAGACGGAGACGAATATTTTCCTTGCGACGTCGGAATAAGAGCCGCGCGCACCGAGCAGGACAATCTCATGCACAGTTACCTTGTACGCGCCGCGCTTAGGCTTCTCTTTTAAAAGCGCGTTGATTTCATCCCGGAGCGGGTCGATGTCGAGACTGCCGTCCGGAAGCCTCGACACATTAAGCGACGCCCCATATACAAGTATACGGCGTATGTTTATGCGTCTGTTCAAAAGCGAGCCTATGCTTATGTAGGCCCGTATCTTCTCGGCGCCGACGAAGCGCGTCGGGTTCTTCGGGTCCCATCCGCTTATGGCGGGTTTTTTAATGTCTATATAAGCCGGAAAGAAGTTAAAGACAAGCCTGTCCATTCCGACATTCATACCGAGCCCACGCCCGGCCCGCTCAATGACGTACGCCTTTATCTTCCCGGAAAAATATCTCCCTCTCGTGAACAGGTTGATTCCCCCGACAAGCAGGGCAATGGCAAGGAGTATAAGTAACGCTCGCTTTTTCAAGCCTAATCCTCTTACGCCACCGCCCGTTGAAGGGCGGCCTTCAGCGCCGCGATGCGGTCATGGTCTTCCAGTTTCTGCCTGAATATGTCCGTTATGTAGAACACGTCCACAATCTGGTCCACCTCCGTATCCACCTTTGCGGAAGATATGTGGCAGCCCTGGTTATAAAGCTCTCTTGTGATGTCGTATAGAAGACCTATCCTGTCCGGCGCGAAGACTTCGATAACCGTGAACCTGTCCGACGCCTCGTTGTCCACCTCTACCCGGACAGGCACGTCCTTGAGGGCCGTCCTCCTGGGATATGCCGGAGACCCGGGCAGAATATCCTTCACTCTCGCCTGGCCCCGGAGCAGACTGGTTAAGCCCTGCTTCACGTCTTTCCAGAGTTTTTCGTCGTATGCCGGTTTTTTATTGCAGTCAGTCACCTGGAGGGTATCGATTATTACACCGTTTTTACCGGTAAATATCTGGGCGGAGAGGATATTGAGCCCCCTGGAGGCAAGCCCTCCGGCGGTGAGATAAAGAAGCCCCATCACGTCGTGCAGGATTACCGTAAGATCAGTATATCCCCGCTCGTCGTGACGGTGGTCGAGTATAATGTCGCTGCCCCTTATGCCCCTTGAAAGCCTGAAATGCCTTAAAGCGGTCTCGACCGGGATTGCAATAACGTAATTCGGCGGCAGGTTGTCCAGGAATTTAGACATATCGTCCGGCTTGCCGACACCTCTTGACGTCGCCTCGTCGATAATAATTTTCCGAAGCTTCAGAAAACGCTCTTTCTCGAATGCGAGAGAGGACACCTCGTCTCTCAGGAACGCCGCCGCGCTTTCGTGCAGTTCCTTCAGGAGCATCATCTTCCAGTCGTTGAACATCTCCGGCCCGACGGCTGATACGTCCGCATAGGTCAAAACATAGAGCATGTCGAGCAGTTCCGGTGAATCCACTATCCGGCAAAATTTCTCGATTACCTTCCTGTCGGAGAGCTCTCTTCTCTGGGAGACGTGGTCCATCAGGAGGTGGTTACGCACAAGGAATTCCACCTTCTCCGCCCGCTCCTCCGGCATCCCCATCCTTGCCGCCGCGCGCCTGGCGAGGATGGCGCCCGTCTCGGCATGTCCCCTGCCCTTCGCCTTGCCGCAGTCGTGTAAAAGCGCCGCGAGCATAAGAACCTGTTTGTCGTTTACGCGCCTGAAGGCTTCTAAAAATTCCGGGTACGACAATCCGCTGCCTGTTTTAAGATCCTGTATCTTCCTGACGGCAAGAAGGGAATGTTCGTCAACCGTGTATTTGTGGTAGAGGTCGTGCTGGACAAGTGCCGATACAGCCCCGAACTCCGGCAGAAATCTCCCCAGTACCTTCATGCCGTGCATCTCCCGAAGGGTCTCGTGGAGCCTGTCCACCCTCCCCAGCATCTCCAGGAAAATAGCTCCGGCCTCGGACGAATCGCGCGTCTTTCTTATCTTCAGGCCGGGCGTATCGGCTATGGCCTTTTTAAGCTGCCCGCTCATGGAGATATTCCTGGCCTGACAGTGTGAAAATGCCGTTATCGCAATTTCAGGATTCTCGGCTATATCCTTCTGGGCGTCCCCGGAGTAACACAGAACCCGCCCCATCAGGAAGAAATTTCCGCCCAGTTCTTTCTTCACCGGCGGAAAGAAAAACCACCGCCCTTTTTTCTTTTCAAGAGACCGCTCGATTATTTCAAGGGATATTTCGCGCACGCCTCTGGCCCGCAGGTAATAGGCGCGCATGAAATTCTCAGCCGCAAACGACGCCTCTCCGCGGTATCCGAAATCCCTGGCCGCCTCCTCCTGCATCTCGAACGTCAGCACGTCCTGCCTGTGTCCCGCCTTGAAGTGCAGTTCGTTCCTGAGCCGCAGGAGATAGTCCCGGCATCCTTTAAGCCTGCGGTATTCCCTGTCTCCTATTATCCCTTTTTCGTGCAAGTCTTCAAGGCTGCCCGCGCCATGCTTCATGCGCGCTATCCAGAGCGCCGCGTGGATGTCCCTTAAGCCTCCCGCGCCCTCCTTTACGTTAGGCTCCCTCAGGAATATGCTGTCGCCGTATTTCCTGTGCCTGCTGATTCGCTCTGAGAGTTTCTCCCGGACGTATTCCTCGGATTTCCTGCGGTTAATTGCGGCGGCTGTTTTCTGTCTGAACTCCCCGAAGATCCGGCTCTCGCCGGTTATCATCCGGGCCTCCATGAGCGAGGTCATTATCGTGACGTCGCCTTTCATCAGGGCGGCGCAATCACTTGCACTTCTGACGCTGTAACCGATATTAAGCCCAAGGTCCCAGAAGAGGTGCAGGGAGCGAGACGGTATCTCTTCTCCGCCGGCCTTGTCGCCAAGGAACATGATGT
>JAJYGS010000020.1 GCA_021785055.1 Nitrospirota bacterium
CATAGACAAGAAACGCTTCGAGGCGCTCATCATGGGCTGGGAAATCGTGCAGGAGCGCCTGCCACTCAAGCGCGGTTATCTTTACCTTCACGCCGACCTTCGCCAGGTCCTGCTGGATAATCTCCGCCGCCATCTCGCGCTGCTTGTTGGACTGGTTCACGAGTATCGTGAACTCGAACCGCCTGCCGTCCTTCGCCAGCACTCCGCCCGGCCCCGTTGTCCAGCCCGCCTCTTTAAGCAGCGCTCTTGCCTTTTCCGGGTTATACGGGTATCCCTTCACGTCTTTGTTGTACGCCCAGGACTCCGGCGGGAAAGGCCCGGTGCACGGCGTGCCGAGGCCGAGGAGCACACCCTGTATTATCCCTTTCTGGTCTATCGCGTAGGAGAGCGCCTGTCGTACGCGCTTATCCTTGAACAGGGGGTTCGTCAGGTTATATCCCAGGTAGTCGTAAGCGAACGCGGGATAGCGCAGCTTCCTGAAGCGGCGCTTTATGGAGGGCGTGTCCGTCTCCCTCGCATACTGGAGCGGGGTCAGGTCCATCATGTCTATCCCGCCGGTCTTGAGTTCCAGAAACTGGGTCGCCTGGTCGGGGATAATCCGGGAGACGTATTTGTCTATATGCGGCCTGCCCCTGAAATAGCCGGTGTAGGCGTCGAGGACAATCCTGTTGCCGGTAATCCACCGGCTGAACTTGAAGAAGTTCGTCCCGACGGGATGTCGGTTGAACGGGTCGTCGTTTATATTTTTCCCTTTAAGGAGGTGCTCCGGTATGATGCCCATCCCCCAGGCCTCAAGCGCAGGCGCGAAGGGTTTCTTGTAAGTTACTTTCACGGTATACGGGTCGGGCGCCTCGACCTTCTCGACAGGCCCCAGGTCGTCGCTGTAGGGCGTGGCGGTGTTCGGGTCCCGAAGGACCTTGTATGTGAAGAGCACGTCGGCGGCTGTGAAGGGCGCTCCGTCCTGCCATTTTACGTGTTTATGGAGGTGAAAGGTTATTACAAGCCCGTCTTTTGATATGTCCCAGCCCTTCGCCAAGTCGCCGACGATTTTTATATTCTTGTCGTATTTCGTAAGCCCCTGGAATATCAGGCCGGATATGTCTCCGGAGGCGGAATCCGTCGCCAGCATCGGGATGAGCCTCTTTGCGTCCGCGCTCATTGCGGCCTTCAGGTAATCCGGGTCCCGGACGAATCCTCCCACCCGCTTCCTGCCGCACGCCGAGGCTATGAGAAGCGCGCAAACGGCTGATATTAAAATCTTTTTCAACTGCTCTCTCCCAAAACAAAAGAGGCCCGCAAAGGAGCCCTCAGAACTGCTGTATATTATAATTCCCCTACAATCGGCCTGCAATTAAAGATGTCATTCCGAGCCCTTCGGCTCCGCTCAGGGCAGGCTCCGTCGAGGAATCCACAGTTGACCTTTCAGAAATATTAACATATTCAAAGACCTACTGTGGGTCCCTCCGCTTCGGTCGGGACGACAATCGCTAATATTCACTGCCCGCTTTTCTTTACAGGCGCCGGTTTTGCCGCCGGAGCTGTGGCCGGGGCCGTCGCCTTGCCGGTTGCGGGCGCGGCGGGCATGGCGGGCGAAACGGGCTTGCCTGCCGGGTTCGCCGGGACAGAGGGAGCGCCTTTCTGCGGTATGGGGGGCATCGTGACCGCGTTCCCGGCGGGCGTCTTCACCACCGAGGAAGTCGAAACGCGGGACTCGATTTTCGCAAGCAGGATAGAGGTTACCATGAATATCGCGCCCGCGGCGGCGGTAAGCTTTGTAAGGAAATTGCCCGAACCCCTGCTCCCGAAGAGCGTCTGGGAGCCGCCGGAGCCGAAAGTCGCGCCGATATTGGCCCCCTCGCCCTGCTGGAGAAGCACGACCAGGACGACCGCCGCGCAGACGATTACGTGGATTATTATAAGAAAAACAAACATTTATGCCTCCGAATAGTTTACAAGGGCGGAGAACGACTCCGCCTTGAGACTCGCGCCGCCAACGAGCGCGCCGTCTATGTCCTCCATTGCCATTAAACTCTTTATATTATCGGGAGTTACGCTTCCGCCGTATAATATCCGGACACTCGACGCAGCCTCTTTCCCGAACGCTCCTGAGAGCTTTTCCCTAATAAAAGCGTGGACTTCCTGCGCCTGCGCGGGAGTCGCCGTCCTGCCCGTGCCTATCGCCCAGACAGGCTCGTAGGCCACTATGACCTTTCCCGCCTGCCCGGTCGAAAGCCCGCTAAGTCCGCCATTTAATTGAGTTTCTATTACCTTGAACGTTGCGCCCGTCTCCCGTTCCTCCAGGGACTCCCCGATGCACATAATCGGCGTAAGTCCTTCCGAAATAGCGGTTTTTACCTTCCTGTTCACGCCTTCGTCCGTCTCGCAGAAATACTGCCTTCGCTCGGAGTGTCCGAGGATGACATGGGTGCATCCGGCGTCCCTCAGCATGGCGGCGGAGACCTCTCCGGTGAACGCCCCCTTCGGCTCGAAATGCATGTTCTGGGCGGCGAGGCCTATCTCTTTTCCCTTTATTTCACAGGCAGTTGCATGGAGCGCCGTAAAGGGCGGAGCGATGATCGCTTCGACTGTTTTCTTGCCGGAACACGATGGCAGAATCCCGCGCACAAGCCCCAGCGCCTCCGGCACCGTCAGGTTCATTTTCCAGTTTCCGGCTATGACAGGTTTCCGGGACATAACGGGTCAGTTTATTGCTTTTTGGCGGTTATGTCAAGAAAAATATCTTTAGTTTCCAAATACTTGGGAATACGAAATACATTCATCAAATGATATTTATATGACGCGCAAGCCTGTTTGGAATAAGGGAAATTTCTCTTATCCCGCGTAAAAATCACCCCGTCCCCGCGCCCCTTTTTCGCCCTTAAAACCGCCTCTCCGCTGTAAAAACCACCCCGGAAAAAGGCCGCGGATGTCCCGTTTCAAAAAATAGGGACACACCCCATATTTTGCCGGTAGACCGGCGGCGCGCCGCAGGCGTGGCGCCCTGCATTTGGGTTAGGACGCGCCCCACGTTCGTCATTCCCGAATGCCTCTAAACGTGGGCCCGGTGACTTTCGTAGGGGCCGACCCAGGTGTCGGCCCTTGTTTTTTCTTGCCCG
>JAJYGS010000031.1 GCA_021785055.1 Nitrospirota bacterium
TGCGGCTCAAAAACGGTGAGGAAATAAGGGGAGTCATAGACGGCTACGACGGCTTCACCATCTCCATAAAAACCGGCAGGGGCCAGGTTATGATATACAAGCACGGGATATGCAGCATCAGCCCCGGTTACAGGCGGCGGCAGACCGGTAGACCGGCTTCAGCAGAGGGAAAATGAACAGCAATCCGTTTGACGATACGCTCGAGGATTTCTATTCCAGGGGCACGGAGGCCGCCTTTGTCCTTAAAGACGGCTCACGGCTCACGGGCAGGATAAAGCGGTTCGACGGCTATGTCGTTTTCCTTGAAAACGGCGCCGAGATGATGGTATATCGCCATTCAATCCTGAAGCTATCCGATGCCGCGGCACAGGATCGCGCCGAGACGCAGACGCGCCCATTGTCCGAACCCAAAACGGCTCCCGCGCCGAGACCCCGCCCCAAAACCCTTCCGCGCCAAAAAAGGCCGCCCAGGAAGGAGCAGTCCTTTTCCGTCCAGCAGAAGGAGCCGGGGGCCGTTTCCCAGATGGGAGAAGAGCTCCTGAAGTGGCTTAAAAACCAGAAGGGCAATGAGTAACATTTCCCTGTTTTTCCTCCCCGCTATCTCCGGCATCCTCCTCGCGCTGTCTTTTCCAAAGCCGGACATGTCCGTCCTGGCATGGGTCGCTCTCGTCCCACTCCTCTATTCGATAAGGGAAAAAACGCCACGGCAATCCTTCAAGGAGGGTTTCGCCGCCGGAATAGTCTTTTATACGGTTTCCCTGAAATGGGTTATTATAGTCATGCGGCAGTACGGGGGGCTTGGTTTAATCCCAAGCTTTTTCCTGCTCATCGCGCTGTCGGCATATCTCGCCCTTTATGTCGGCGCGTTCGCTTGGCTGTATGCAAATGCGCGGAGGCATGCCGGGCAGGCGTCAATCTTCCTGGCCCCTGCGTTCTGGGCGGCGCTGGAACTGCTCCGGAACTATGCCCTTTCCGGCTTTCCCTGGAACCTCCTTGGGTATTCCCAGCACAATAACCTGCCCCTGATACAGATTGCCGACATTACAGGCGTTTACGGTGTATCCGCGTCGATAGTCATGGTAAACGCGGCTATTGTCGAGCTTATAGCCGTAATATCCCGCAGGGAATATGCGGACTACAGGAAATACATTCTGCCGTTTTTCGCCATGACAGTTCTTGCGGCATGCGTCATATACGGGAATTATCGCCTGGCAAACCTCCCGCGTCCGTACGGCTCCATGAAGATAACCTTAGTCCAGGGGGATATTGACCAGTTCCATAAATGGGACCCGGCCTTCCAGGACAAGGTATTCGATATTTACAAGAACCTTACAGCCCAAGCCGCCGCACAGAAAAACAGGCCCGACCTTATAATCTGGCCTGAGACCGCCACTCCGTTCTGCTTCCAGGACGGCAACATGGAGGCGCAGCTTAAAGGCGCGGTAAGGAAAGCGGATACGTGGCTTTTGACCGGAAGCCCGTCGATTGAGGAAAAGAACGGCGACGACGTGGAATACAACAGCGCATACCTGCTCGCCCCGTCAGGCCTGGAGGCAGGGCGCTACGACAAAACGCACCTTGTCCCGTTCGGGGAATACGTGCCGCTCAAGAGCATCCTGCCGTTCGTCAACAAGATGGTCCACGGCATCGGCGATTTCGGTACCGGGACGAAATATACCGTGCTGCGGACTAATAAAGCCTCTTTCGGGACGGCGATATGCTTCGAGGTTATATTCCCGGAGCTTGTCCGGCAGTTCGCGCTAAACGGCGCGAATTTCCTGGCCAGCATAACGAACGATGCATGGTTCGGCGACTCCGGCGCGCCGTATCAGCATTTCAATATGGCGGTCTTCAGGGCGGTGGAAAACAGAAGGGCGATGGTGCGCGCGGCGAATACGGGCATCTCCGGGATAATCCTGCCTTCGGGCAAGGTGCTCGCCAGGACGGAAATCTTCAAACGGGGCGAGATAACGGGAAATATCCCGCTGATGGATAAAATGACCTTTTATACCCGCTATGGAGACGTATTCGCGCTCTTATGCTCTGGAATAACGGCAGTCTTTGTTGGTATAATCTTATCCAGGAGGTTCTTGAAGATATGATAACAATGGAAGAGGTTCAGCGGGAGCTGCCGCGCCTCCGGGACAGGGTCTCGGCCCTGGGGAGGCATCTTTGACATATCCGCCAAAGAGCAGCGCGTCGGGGAGATAAACGCCTTGACGGAGGCCCAGGGGTTCTGGGAAAACGCCGAGGCCGCGCAGTCGCTTATGAAGGAGAAGACCGCGCTTCAGAGTGCCATATCTTCCTGGAAAGCCTTAAACGAGGCGTCCGAAGACCTGTCCGTCATGCTGGAGCTTGCATCCGAGGAGGGCGGCGAGACGCTGGCGGCGGACATAGACGCCGGGATGCAAAAACTCGCCCATGACGTTGACTCGGCTGAGCTTGAACTGATGCTCTCCGGCGAGAACGACCGGCTAAATGCGATACTGACCGTCCACCCGGGCGCCGGCGGCACGGAATCCCAGGACTGGGCGGAGATGCTCCTTCGGATGTACCTGCGATGGGCGGAGCGGCGCGGCTTCAGGACAGACATTATAGACTCGCTCCCCGGCGAAGAGGCCGGGATAAAAAGCGTTACTGTCGAGGTAACGGGCAGGAACGCATTCGGATACTTAAAGGCGGAGGCCGGAGTCCACAGGCTGGTCAGGATTTCCCCCTTCGACGCCAACAAGAGAAGGCACACGAGCTTCGCCTCCGTCTTTGTATATCCGGAGGTTGAGGACGACGTAAAGATAGAAATCGACGAGAAAGATTTACGAATCGACACCTACCGCTCTTCCGGCGCGGGCGGCCAGCACGTAAACAAGACCTCCTCCGCAATACGGATTACGCACATCCCGACGAATATCGTCGTGCAGTGCCAGGACGAGCGTTCGCAGTTCAAGAACAAGGACAAGGCGTTCAAGGTCCTCAGGTCCCGCCTCTACGACCTGGAGGTGAAGAAGAAGGAGGCGGAGCGCGATAAAATTAACAGCACGAAAAAGGACATCACCTGGGGAAGCCAGATACGCTCGTACGTCTTCATGCCCTACCAGATGGTGAAAGACC
>JAJYGS010000018.1 GCA_021785055.1 Nitrospirota bacterium
TAACCGTAAGCGGAATAAGCGTTCCCGCCGGGATGAAGAACCCGACGAACGGCGACATGGAGGTCATGTTAAACTCCGTGAACGCGGCCCAGCTCCCGCACGTCCTGGTATACAACGGCTGGGAGGTGCATACCTCCGGAAACCCGCTAACCCATTGTATTTTAAGGGGCGCGGTTGACCAGCACGGCGCCAGCATCTCGAACTACCACTACGAAAATCTCGTGCGCCTTTCCGAGGCTTACAAGAAGCGGAACCTGCAATTCCCGGCGATAATCGTCGATACCAACCACGCGAATTCAAACAAGATTTTCCATGAGCAGCCGAGAATAGCCAGGGAGGTCATGCAAAGCCGCGCGGCCTCCAGGACGCTCCGAAACAGGGTAAAGGGGCTGATGATCGAGAGCTATCTCGTTGAAGGGTCTCAGAAAATCGGAGAGAACGTCTACGGCAGGTCCATAACGGACCCCTGCCTTGGATGGGAAGATTCGGAGCGGCTTGTCCGAGACTTGGCCGAGCTTGCGTAACTAAAAACAGGGGCCGCACCGCGATAACTCTCTGAAAACATTATCTAAGAGCGGCGCGGCCCCAAGCTTTTTATCCCCTACCCGGCGTCCGATGTCGCCGGCTTGCTGCTCAGGAATACCTCCTTGCCCTTGGCCTTGCTGGACCTCAGGAAGTAAACCAAACCGTAGACTCCCCAGACGAGGCATATGCCGAGCGCGATGAACGGCTCCTTCCAGCTCATCCCCGCAATCGTAAACGGCCCGATAAGATAGAAGAGCATTATCACCAGGTTCGCAAGCAGCCCAAGCACCGGGATGACGAAGTGCTTGATGCCGTTGAAGCTCTTGTGTTCCTTGAAGGCCACCATCGCGATCCAGCAGGTCATCATGTAGAGCATGAACGTGCCGAAGTTGCTGATAAGCGTCACAATGAGGAGCGTGTTCGGGAGCTTCGCGTATACCGCGGGCGAGAATATCCCGAAGCTGTACCAGAAGTTGTGCTTGTCGAGCGCGGCGGGAGTCGTGCCGCCCAGGTACACCGTCACGGAGATTATGCCGAGGACCGCGGAGATGGCGGCCAGGGTCCATATCGCGCGGTAGGGCGAGGCGGTCTTCCCGTGCAGGAGGCCGAAGTGCGAGGCCACCTCGTCGTCCTTGCCCATCGCGTATGTAACGCGGGCGCCGGTGTTGATGCAGGCGAGCGTCGTGCCGATGAGGGCCAGGAATACCGTGAATGCTTCCACCAGCATGAACGCCTTGCCCGCCGCGTAGCTGCCGAACATCCAGGTGCCCGCAAGGACCATCATGTCGCCGAGCGGAGCGCCGGAGGCGCCCGCCATGGGCAGGGTATAGCCGTTATGCAGGAAGTAGTTCGCCGCGAAATACCCGATAAAGTAGCAGACCACGCCCTGGATGACAAGGGAGAGGATCACGGCCCTCGGTATGTCCTTCTTCGGACGCTTCGCGTCCTCGCCCATAGCGGTTACGGACTCGAAACCGACCAGGAGGAATATTGCGATGGCCGTCTGGATGAAGATATAGTTGAACCCGTGCGGCGCGATGACCGACTTGGCCGAGGTATGGTAATTGAAAGTGGGGTTCCCGTTGCTGTCTTTTGTAACGGAGCCCGCCCTGGAATAATCCACCGTGAACGGCGCCGCGAGCTTCGGGTCGGCTACCGGGTTCCCGTTCTTGTCCGCGGGCAGGGGATTTCCGGCTTTGTCCGTCCCGTCCTGCATCTGGTATACGGGCTTCCTGGCCTTGTCGAAGGTCGGCTTGTTGTTGGCGTCCAATACCGGCATCGGGTTTCCCTTGTCGTCCTTTACAGGCACCTGTGCAACCTGGTAGTTCACGGCTATGCCGTTTGAAAGGTGATAGCCGACGGAACCCTGGTGGTGTTCTACGCGGTAGCCGATGGCTATGACGGAGAATATCAGCAGTGCGGAAATCTGTATGACGTTTATCGCCGTGTTGACGCCCGTCGAGATGTTCATGCCCCGGTAGGCGATGTACCCGACGCCGAATGCGAACACGATGCAGAAGAGATACATGAATATCGGGCTGTTATACGTGCCGCTAAAGGTATCGGGGAAGAACTGGCTCAACAGGAACCCGGCAAGTACGGCAGACAGGCCGACCACGACCCCCGAATACACCCAATAATACAGGTGGCTCGCCCAGCCTGTGAAGAACTTGGCTATGCGGGCGAACTTGTATGCGTGCGTCTTGGAGAGATACGCCTGCTCCGCGTAGAGATACGACGAGCCGGGGCCTGGATAGAGCTTTGCAAGCTCGGCGTAGCTGATCGCCGTTGCGAAGCAGAGCAGGAGGGCGAAGAAAACACCCGCCCACATGGATATGCCCGCCATCGGCGCGCCGTAAAGCGACTGCATCTGGAATGTCAACCACAATAATGCGCCGGGCGCAATCAGCGCCATCGCGTTGATTGTAAGGCCGGTAAGGCCCAATGTCCCCCTGGATTGTTGTTCGTTTGCCATTTTATTACCTCCTGCACCTTGGATTATATTGCCTGCACTAATTGACCGGCCCGCCGCCGGTCTACCGGCTACCTCGACGTCTTGCGCAGATTGAAGTCCGGATAGGCCGCCACGCTCACCTCGGAGGCGTCGAGACCCTCGTCCTCCATCTCCGGCGGGACCCTGTTGCCCACGGCAAGGCCGAGCGCCTTGAACATGATAAACGCCGCCGCCCCGGCGTATGCGAGATTGGCCAGTATCCCGATTGCCTGCGCCAGAAGCTGGCCCGGCGCCCCGTAAAAAAGGCCTGCAACCGGCCCTGCGGCGCCGTTTATGCCCGCCCCGAAGCCCCCGTTTGCGAAAAGCCCAAGAGCAAGCGCCCCCCATGCGCCGCCCAGGCCGTGCACGGCGAACGCCCCGACCGGGTCGTCCACCTTCAGCGTGCGTTCCGTGAAAAATACCCCCCAGCAGGCCAGCGCGCCCGCCGCCGCCCCTATGAATACGGCGGCCTGAGTCCCGACGAATGCGCACGGCGCGCTAATGGCGACAAGCCCCGCGAGAAGACCGTTTAACACGAGACTTAAATCCGGCCTTCCGAAGCGAAGCCACATGTAGAGCATCGCCGCCGCCGCGCCCGCCGTGCCCGCCAGGACGGTGTTCACGACCACCATGCCCGGCCTGAAATCTCCGCCGGAAAGCGCGGAGCCGAGGGTCAGCCCAAGCCATCCGAAGGTCAGGATAAGCGTGCCCGCGACGGCCATGGGGATATGGTGTCCGGGGAACGCGCTGGGAGAGCCGTTCCTGCCGAACTTGCCTGTCCGGGGGCCGAGTACCCGCGCCCCGACAAGCGCCGTAATGCCGCCCGTCATGTGAATTACGGATGAACCCGCGAAATCTACGAAGCCGTGCCCCAGCCCGAAATCAAAGCCGAGCCTGGAGAGCCAGCCGCCGCCCCAGACCCAGTCGGCGAATAGCGGATAAACGGCCGCGCCCATTACGACCGCGTAGATGGAAAACGACTTGAAACTCCACCTCTCGGCCATCGCCCCGGCGGGGATTGCGACTGCGACGCTCATCAATGCCGCCTGGAAAAAGAACGAGGCGAAAACCCCGGCTGAGCCGTTTGCGCCGGAGAGGAAAAACATGCGGTAATCTCCCGACTGCACGGCAAAGCCCGCCGCCCAGTATGCAAGAATCGCCAGGGCAAAAGCCATGAGGTTCATCGCCATGGTATGGCTTGCGTTCTTTGCGCGCGCGAAGCCCGTCCCGTAGAGGGCTAAGCCCGCCTGCATGAACATGACCAGGGAAGCGCACAAAAGAACCGGGATTATATTCGCGCCCATTTTTACGTTCCTCTTCTAAACCGTCTTTACGGGAAGTTGATGTCGAGCTGCGTCGTGAAGGTCGGCTGGCCGCCGGTGGCCTTCTTGGTATAGATGTCGTAGCCGACCAATACGGAAACGTTCTTTGAGAACGCCCAGGACGCGCCGAAGCTTGTCGCGCCGTAGGCGTTGTTTCCGCCCTGGTAGTCCACGCCCATCCACAGCTTGTCGGAGATTTCCGTCATCGTGCGGTCCCAGGAGGCGAGCACGCCGGAATTGTCCGTGTTGCCGTTCTGGTCTTTGAAGTTGACGTTCCCGCCGTTGCCGACGTAGCCGCCGACGGAGAGCCTGCCAATAATCGGCAGGGTCTTGGCGATAAGGCCGTAGCTTATGTCCTGCTGCGTGTTGTGGATAATGCTCCCGCCGCGGGTTCCTATGTTGTAGACGCCTATGGCCACCGCCGGCTGCCATTTGAAGAACGCGTCTTCGGGCACGCCGATTTTGGCGTTGAAGTATACCGGGTTGTCGTCGTAGGTAGTGCCGTAACGGATGTAGTCGATGCCGATTTCAGCCTGGACCTTCTGGAACGGCAGGACGCCCGCCGTAATGCCCGCGTCATAGACTATCGGGGCGTAGGTCCCGTCCGGGTTCTTCTCGGTCCTTATGTAGTCGTCGATGCCCAGATGCAGGGTCTTGTACGCCTGGATGTCCGTGGAGGGTATCCATATCTGCGTGGATGGCGTGGCCAGCGCCGTGCCCGAAACCAAGGCCGAAAAAAGGCCGCCAAGGAGCAAAATTACTAATCTTTTCCTCATTCCCTTCTCCTTTTCGATAAAGAAAACCAAAAAGACTCGCGCGCCTTCAGGCGCTCCCCTGTAAATAGTTTTTACAAAAGCCGTGCCATTTTTAAAGAAATTGCAAACTCTAAGACAACTCATTGATAAATAACAGTATTTTTTGCTTATAATTTATGCGCTGTATTGTTCGTCGCAGCCTTTTTATTGCATAATAATACGGCTTGGTCGGCCTGTTGATTAATTATTAGGCACATTCCGGCGTATGCGTTCAAGCGGAAAACCGGCGCCGAAGGGGTATTTGTGTTATACTTTTTTCAACCGTCATCCCTCCAGAAAAGGCACAACTCAGTCCGTCGCCGTCTTTTAAATTTCACGTCGGAATCTATCCCGGATTTATATAAATGAAACGCAGGCACGAGATGGGCTTCGGGGCGAGAGTCCTGCCGGGGGAAGGCGTCCTGTTCAGGCTCTGGGCGCCCGCGGCGAAAAAGGTTGAACTCTGCCTCCTGCACGGAGCGGACAGAGAGTTCACAGAGATGCCCGATACCGGCGGTGGCCGGCGCTCCGTAGTCGTTCCCGGCGCCGGACGCGGGACGCTATACTGCTACAGGATAGACGGAGAGACGCTCGTCCCCGACCCGGCCTCCCGGTTCCAGCCGCAGGGCGCGTCCGGGCCAAGCGAGGTCATCGACCCGGAGGCGTTCTGCTGGACGGACGGACAGTGGCGCACAAGGCCGTGGGAGGAGGCGGTATTCTACGAGCTGCACGTCGGCGCGGCGACAGCGCAGGGGACGTTCGATTCGCTTAAAGACAGGCTGGATTACATAGCAGACCTGGGGGCGACGGCAGTCCAGCTCATGCCGGTGAACAGCTTCCCCGGAAGGAGGAACTGGGGCTACGACGGCGTGCTGCCCTTCGCCCCGGCGAACGTCTACGGACGCCCGGAGGAGTTGAAATCCCTCGTATGCGAGGCCCATGCGCGCGAGCTTATGGTGTTTCTCGACGTCGTATACAACCACTTCGGGCCGGTCGGCAATTACCTGGGCCTCTACGCCCCGCAGTTCTTCACAAACCGCCATGTCACGCCCTGGGGCGATGCGATAAACTTCGACGGCGATGGGAGCAAAGTCGTCAGGGAGTTCTTCATAAATAACGCGCTTTACTGGCTTGTCGAGTATAACTTCGACGGCCTGCGGCTCGACGCGACGGACTGGATGGTGGACGACACGCGCCCGGATTTCCTTACGGAGATGGCGTCTACTGTACGCGCCCGGCTTGGATACGAGAAATACCTTGTCATCGAAAACGACGACAACCCGGTGGATTATATCCGGCGAAATGAAGACGGCAGGCCCAAGCTGTATAACGCCATGTGGAACGAAGACCTGCACCACTGCCTGCACGCGCTGGCGACGGGCGAGACCGGCAGCTATTACCAGGACTACAGCGAAACGCCGGCGTGGTTCCTCGCCAGGAGCCTGACGGAAGGATACGCATACCAGGGCGAATGGTCGGCATACCGGCGCGAGAAACGGGGCGGCAGGACGGAAGGGCTTTATTCCACCTCCTTCGTCGCCTTCGTGCAGAACCACGACCAGGTGGGCAACAGGCCGATGGGAGACCGCATTCACAAGATTGCCGCTCCGGAGGCCGTGCGGGCTGTAACGGAGATATTCCTGCTCTCGCCCGCGCCTGTGCTCATCTTCATGGGCCAGGAATATAACTCCGAAAGCCCGTTTCCCTTTTTCTGCGACATCTCCCCCGAACTTGCGCCGAAGGTCAGGGAGGGCAGGCTTAAGTATTTCTCGGAGAGGCCGATGTTTGCCAAGCGTTACGACCTCGAATCCATGCCGGACCCGTTCGCGGAAGAAACGTTCCAGGCGGCGAAGCTTGATTTCGGGCGGCTCTCCGAGCCTGCGCACGCATGCCGGCATACGCTTTACCGAAGGCTGCTGGAAATCCGCAAAAAGGAGATAATACCCCGGATAAAAGGCGTGAGGATCGGCGCGGCCCGAAGCCGGTCTGCCGGCGCCGGCACGGGCTTTAAGATGTGCGGCGAGCGGGCCTTCAGGGCGTGGTGGAGACTGGACGACGGAAATATCCTGACGCTTGCCGCAAACACAGGCGGGCAGGACGCCGAATGCGAACTGCCCGCGTACCCGCCGATATATCTAACGGAAGGGCGTGTCGTTGAAGCGATAAGTCCGGCGGATTGCCCGAAACCGGTCTACAGGCTTATGCCGTGGACTGTTGTGTGGTTCATCGGTAAATGACCCGGAGGCGCCATGCTGAATAAGGAAGGTCTTCGGAGGCTCTCCTCTCTGTGCGGCATAAACACTGAATACCGGGACATCCGGGGGAACACCCGCCGCGTGCATAACTGGCGCAGGAAGCTCTCGGCGGACATCGACCGGCTGAAAGGCTCGAAGTTCGCGGCAAGGCTCGCGTCCATGCTCAGGGAGGAGCGCGGGATAAAGTCGGCGGATAAGGCCGCAAAGCTCGAAGGTCTCGCGGCGGAAATCCCGCGCGCGACATACAGGCTCCAGTGGGGCGCCGGCTTTACGTTCGCCCAGGCCGCAGGGATTGTGCCCTACCTGAACGAACTGGGTATAAGCCACTGCTACAGCTCTCCGTATTTTCGGACAAGGAAGGGGAGCATGCACGGCTACGACATCATAGACCACAGCTCCCTGAACCCGGAGATAGGCTCATGGGAGGAATACGGGCGTTTCGTGGGGGAATTGAAAAGACACGGAATGGGCCAGGTAATGGACCTGGTGCCGAACCACATGGCCGTGATGGGAGACGACAACGTCTGGTGGCTCGACGTCCTCGAAAACGGCCAGGCATCGGTCTACGCGGGGTTTTTCGACATAGACTGGCAGCCGGCGAACGCCGTGCTCCGGGGCAAGATACATATCCCGGTGCTTGAAGACCAGTATGGAAACGTCCTGGAAAAGGGAGAGTTCAAGCTGGTTTTCTACGCCGGGACGGGGGAACTTTCCGTCTGCTACCGCAATAACCGCTTCCCGATAGACCCCATGCAATACCCCGCCGTCCTGGGATGCAGGACGGACCTGCTGGAAGGCGCGCTTGGCCCGGACAACCCGCTCCTGGCCGAGTTTCAGAGCCTGATAACGTCCTTCGGTCACCTGCCGCCGCAGAGTGAGAAGAACCCGGCCCGCCTGCTGGAGAGGAACCGCGACAAGGAGATATGTAAAAAACAGCTTGCCGGAATCTATTCGTCTTCGAGCGAGATAGCGTCCTTCATCGACGGAAACGTCCGGGAGTTCCAGGGAACGCCTTCGAGTCCGGAGAGTTTCGCTCCGCTTCACGAGCTGCTCGAAAAACAGGCCTACCGGCTCGCATACTGGAGGGTCGCGTCCGACGAGATAAACTACCGCAGGTTCTTCGACATAAACGAGCTGGCGGGGCTAAGGGCGGAAAACCCGCAGGTATTCGAACGCACGCACGAGCTGGCGATAAGGCTCATAGCGGAAGGGAAGGTGCAGGGACTGAGGGTAGACCACCCGGACGGCCTCCAGAACCCTGTTGAATATTTCCGGAGGCTACAGGCAAAGATAGCGGAGGCGAAGTCCGCGGCGGCGGGAGAGCCTGAGCTTGCCAAGGCCCTGCTTGAAGAGAGCGGCGGAAAACCTCTTTATGTCGTGGCGGAGAAGATACTGGCCGGGCACGAGCGCCTGCCGGAGGACTGGCCGGTGCACGGCACGACGGGCTACGATTTTGCACGCATAGCCGACGGGATATTCGTCAACCAGGACGCCGCGAGAAGGTTCGACAGAACGTACTCAAGGTTCATAGGGCATAACATGGACTGGGAGATGCTCGCCTACGACCGCAGGAAGCTGATTATGAAGGTGGCCCTCGCGTCGGAGCTTAACGTCCTTGCCGGCATGCTCTCCCACATAGCGGACTCCGACATCCACACGCGCGACTTTACCCTGAACAGCCTGAGGGACGCCATAAAGGAGACCGTAGCGTGCTTCCCCGTATACCGCACATACATAAGCGGCGCGGAGATAACGCCGGAGGACGGAAGGCACGTGGACTGGGCCGTCAACCTCGCAAGGAACAGGACGAGGACGGCGGACGTCAGCGTCTTCGGGTTCCTCCGGGAAGTCATGCTTTCCGGGCGCGCGAATGAGACGACGGAGTCCCTGAAGCCGGAGGCGCAGTTCGTAATGAAGTTCCAGCAGTTCACAAGCCCCGTCACGGCCAAGGGCCTGGAGGACACGGCCTTTTACATATACAACCGCCTCGTCTCGTTAAACGAGGTAGGCGGAGACCCGTCGCGCTTCGGCATATCCGTCCAGGCGTTTCATCACGCCAATATCGAAAGGGGAAGGCGTTTTCCGCATTCCATGCTTTCCACCTCCACGCACGACAGCAAGCGTAGCGCGGACGTCCGGATGCGCCTCATGGCGCTGACCGAGTTCCCCGGCGAGTGGCGTGAGAGGGTCCTCAAGTGGAGCCGGTTCAACGAGAAAGGGAAAAGGAAGGTGGACGGAAAGTTCGCTCCGGGCAGGAACGACGAGTACATGTTTTATCAGACGCTCGTGGGAGCCTGGCCCGCCGGTGGACCGGCGGCGGATGAGGCCGGTTGGCCGGCTTTCGAGGAAAGGATAAGCGCCTATATGATAAAGGCGGCGCGCGAGGCGAAGGTGCGCATGAGCTGGATAAACCCGAACCCGGAATACGAACGGGCGCTGGCGGAGTTCGTGCGCTACTGCCTGGACAATCAGAGGAAGAACATGTTCCTCGAGGACTTCGTGCCGTTCCAGAGGAAGATTTCCAGGCTGGGGATGTACAACAGCCTGTCGCAGACGCTCCTGAAACTTGCTTCGCCCGGCGTCCCGGACATATACCAGGGAGACGAGATATGGAACTACAGCCTCGTGGATCCGGACAACAGAAGGCCCGTGGACTACGCCGCCAGGATGACCATGCTCGGCGACATGAAGAGGGTTTTCGGCGAGCCGGGCAACACGATGGCTGCGCTTGCCGGGATGATGTCGAACATGGAGGACGGCAGGATAAAGATGTATGTCATCTGGAAAACGCTTTCCCTGAGGCGGGAGAGAGAGAGGCTCTTCAATTACGGGGATTACCGGAAGCTGAACGCCGAAGGCCCGCGCTCGGCGCACGTATGCGCATTCGCAAGGGCCGGCAGACCGGCCTCGGACGACAGGCCCGAAGCCGGTTCACTGGCCGTTGTTATAGCGCCGAGGCTGTATGGTGCGCTTACGGAAATCCACGAGCCGGCAGACCGGCCTCCGGCTCCTGTCGGCGCTTCCGCCTGGGCCGGGACGGCCGTCGAGGCGCCTGCGGATACGGCAAAGGAATACAGAAATATTTTCACCGGCGAAACGGCGGAGACGTTCGAGCGGGACGGCAAGTCATGGATAGCCCTCGACGACGCGCTCGGAGATTTCCCCGTCGCGCTGCTGACAGCGGATTGACCTCGCCCCCGGAGCCTCCGGCGGAAGCGAAGAAAATTGGCTATAATAAAATGGAGGTGAGTGAAAAATATTCCATGCAATAAGAGGCAAAGATTATGGCATTCGCCGTAAAAGACTGCGCGCTGGCCGCAATCGCAACGGGCGTGCGGGCGCATAACCTCCGGGAGCTAAGGGACAACCTGCTGACGGTCCATCCGGGGAGCGTCTATTACCATTTCTGGGGAGGACTCCTAAGGCCCGCTTTCGAGAGCCGCGAGTACATGAACGACTTCGCGAACTGGTCATGGAAGGCGCACGGGCTTCACGACGAGGCGCTTGCGGAGAGGTTTTCCGTTATCGACCCGACGGATTTCGCGGACCTTGAGGATTTGAGGCAGGAGCTTGTGGAGGTGGCCTCCGAGAGGCTTGAGGAGAGCGAGAAACTCCGTCTCCTGCACGCGGACAGGCCCTTCATGTTCATACGCTCGCAGGTGGTGATATTCGACACATACGTAACGTTCGAACATCCATCGCAGCTTCCGACTACGGCGCCCATGATGACCCCGTCGTCTTTTTTCTTCCATTTCGTGGACGCGCGCAGGAGGACGAAAGACCGCATTGACGACTTCCGCGAGTGGCTGATGGAATACGGGGACGAGTTCAGGCCGCTCATCGACCGGCTTGCGAGCCTCGATCCGTATTTCGTCACGCTGACGGAACTGAAGGAGAAGATAGTGAAAATATTCACGGGCTATTTTGCGGGGGAGACGGTATGAGCGGGCTGCTTGAGGCATACGCGAAGGCGGCGGGCGAGGACACCATATCCCACCTGCGCCAGCTCTCTTCCACGCTTAACGGGATGAAGGTCGTGCACGTGAACTCCACGCGCGAGGGCGGCGGCGTCGCGGAAATACTCTGCCGTCTCATCCCGCTCCAGCAGGAGCTCGGCTTCGATTCCCGGTGGGAGGTAATCACCGGCGACAAGGAATTCTACCAGTGCACGAAGGGCTTTCATAACGCGCTCCAGGGAAACCCGGTCATTGTCCCGGAGAGGCTCCTTAAGGAATTCGAGAAGACGAACCGCGAGAACGCGGAGAGGATGAGAGACGCGCTGGAGGATGCGGACGCGGTTTTCATACACGACCCGCAGCCGGCCCCCCTGATAAAATACTTCCCGAACCGCAAGGGGAAATGGATTTGGCGGTGCCACATAGATGCGTCCCAGCCGTACCGCCCCGTATGGAACTACCTCCGGAAGTTCGTTGCGCAGTACGACACGAGCGTGTTCTCCCTGGCCGAGTTCTCGCAGTCGCTCCCGCACCCGCAGTATATCATCCCGCCTTCCATAGACCCGCTCTCCGAGAAGAACATGGACCTCCCGGAAGACGAGGTGAACCGCGTGGCGGAGACGTTCGGACTCGACCGTTCGCGCCCGCTCATCGTGCAGATATCGCGCTTCGACAGGTTCAAGGACCCGATAGGCGTGATACGCGCGTACCGCCTTGCGAAGAAGTTCGCGCCCGGACTTCAGCTCGTCCTTGCGGGCGGCGGCGCCACGGACGACCCGGAAGGCGGGGCCGTGCTCGGCGAGGCGCAGGAGGCCGCGGGCGGCGACGACGACGCGCACGTCCTGCTCCTGCCGGCGGACGCGCACAGGACGATAAACGCCCTCCAGCGCGCCGCCGACATAGTGGTGCAGAAATCCATCCGCGAGGGTTTCGGCCTGACCGTGACGGAGGGCCTCTGGAAAGGCAAGCCGGTCATAGGCGGGAATACCGGGGGCATAAGGATACAGGTCATAGACCACCACACGGGCTTCCTCGTAAGCACGCCCGAAGGGGCGGCGCTCCGCATCCGGCACCTCCTCTTAAACAGGGAAAAGCGGGAGGAGATGGGCAGGAAGGCGAGGGAATACGTGCGGCAGAATTACCTTCTTACGAGACAGCTCCGCGAGCATCTCACGCTGATTGCGGGGCTTCATCACGGATCGGAAGACAGGATAGGGATGGGATGACCGGGCGCTACAGCGCGCGCCACTGCCGCCCGTCCCGAAGCATCAGCTCCTCCGCCTCCGCAGGCCCGTCCGAACCTGCGGCATAGTTCGGGAATTTGAAACCGTCCTTCATGCACTCCAGTCTCTCTATGACCGGCGATAGAAGTCCCCAGGTCAGCTCCTCGATCTCGCCGCTCACGAAGAGCATCTGGTCGCCCGTCATGCAGTCCAGCAGCACCCGTTCGTATGCGTCGAGCAGGAAGACCTTCTCGTATCTGAAGTCCATCAGGACGGGCCTGAGGCACGCGCGGGAGTCCGGCATCTTCGTCTGGAACTGAAGGCTTATTCCCTCGTCCGGCTGCACCCTGAGGACAAGCAGGTTCGGGTCTATATTGTTAGGTAAAAAGTTGGAGAACATCAGGTGCGGCACGGCACGGAACCTTATCGCGATCTCCGCCTTCGCCGCCCCGAGCCTCTTGCCGGAGCGCATGTAGAACGGCACTCCGCTCCAGCGCCAGTTGTCTATGAAAAGTTTCATAGCCGCATATGTCGGCGCAGTCGAATTTTTATTCACGCCCGGCTCGTCCCGGTAGGATGCGACGTCCGCCCCGTTTATCCTGCCCGCGCCGTACTGTCCAAGGACTACGTGCTCGCCTAATCTGTCAAGCGGCATCGGCCTGACGGACCTCAGAACCTTCACCTTCTCTTCCCGCACGCGCTCGGACACGAATACCGCGGGCGGCTCCATCGCCGTCAGGGAGAGGAGCTGAAGCATGTGGTTCTGGAACATGTCGCGGAGTACGCCTGCGCTTTCGTAATAACCGGCCCGGTGCTCCACGCCCAGCGTCTCGGAGATTGTAATCTCGACGTGGTCTATGTATCTCCTGTTCCAGAGCGGCTCGAAGATGGAGTTTGCAAACCGGAACATGAGTATGTTCTGGACGTTCTCCTTGGCCAAGTAGTGGTCCATGCGGAAGGTCTGGGATTCGGCAAACGACGCGCCTATCACGCCGTTCAAGTGCCTTGAGGACTCGACGTCGGAGCCGAAGGGTTTTTCCACGACGACGCGCGAATAGCCGTTCTCCTCGGAGGACAGCCCCGCGCCGCCAAGCTGCCGTATCACGGTCTCGTAGACGGCGGGCGGCAGGGCCATGTAGAATATCCGGTTCGAGCGGGTCCCGAATTTTTCTTCGAGCGGTTTCAGGCGCGCCGGGAGGGAAACGAAAAAATCCGGAGAATTGAAATCCGCGCTTGCATAGAAGAGCCTTCCGGAAAACTTCAGCCACAAGTCCGAAGAAAAGGTTTCCGGGAATGCGGCCCTTACGGCTTCTTCCATAACCGCGCGGAACCCGGCGTCGTCCGTCTCTATCCGGTCGGCGCCGAATATGAAGAACCCGTCCGGGAGATGTCCCGCGGCAAAGCAGCGGTAAAGCGACGGTATGAGTTTTCTCTTCGAGAGGTCTCCGCACGCGCCGAAGATGATTATCCCGCAGGGGCCGGGCCTCTCTATACCGCAGAAATCGGGCCTCGGCCCCGTAATGCATTCCGCATGGCGGTCTACCGGCGACCGCTCGACCGGTTTCAGGGGCGACGGGGGCGGTGTTGAGTTGGATGTCATTTCTTCTCCAGCCGCGCTATCTTGGAAAGTCTCCTGACGAAGCGCTCCTCAGCCTTGAAGCGCGCTTTAAGGAAAATATCGACAAGGTCCCTGGCGAGGCTGTATCCGACGACGCTTCCGCCCAGGCAGATTATGTTCATGTCGTCGTCCTCCACTCCCTGCCTTGCGGAGAACGCATCGACGACAAGCGCCGCCCGCGCTCCGGGGATTTTGTTCGCCGCGACCGACGCGCCGACTCCGCTTGCGCACACGGCTATCCCGCGCTCGCACCCGCCGGAAGCCACGGCCCTCGCGAGCGGGACGACATAGTCGGGGTAGTCGTCGTCCGGGTCCGGTTCGCAGGCCCCGAAGTCCTTCACTTCATGCCCGGACTCTTCGAGATGCGCCTTGAGCCGGTCCTTCAGTTCCCGTCCGCCGTGGTCAGCCGCAAGACCGATTTTCATTTTCTTATTCGCTCTTTTTAAAGCCGTGGCCGCCGAACTCGTCGCGCATGGCGGCAAGGAGCCTCTCCGAGAAACACTCCCTGTCCCTTGAGCGGAACCTCTGGAATAGCGCGCCGGAGATGAGCGGCGCATGGACGGCGAAGTCCACCGCCTCCCGCACGGTCCATCTGCCCTCGCCGGAGTCCTCCACCCACGCCTTGATGCCGGAGAGGTCGCCGTGTTTCCTGAAAGCGCTTTCCGCAAACTC
The DNA here is from genome assembly GCA_021785055.1 of Nitrospirota bacterium. Classification (GTDB taxonomy): domain Bacteria; phylum Nitrospirota; class JACRHJ01; order JACRHJ01; family JACRHJ01; genus JAKAHE01. The sequence goes on from JAJYGS010000018.1 coordinate 14,359, forward strand.
CAGGAGCCAGGACTGTATTATGCTGCCGCTGTTCCACAGCCCCGCCAGACCTTCAAAATCTATACTCCCGTACGGGGATTTCTTCACAATCTCGAAGCCCTCTCCGTATGCGGACATGAGCGCGTATTCTATCCCGTTATGCACCATCTTTATGAAATGCCCGGCGCCGGCCGGGCCGCAATACATGAAGCCCGCAGCCTGCCGACCGGCTGCGTTCGGCGCAAGCGTTTGAAACAGGGGAATGAGCCTGTCGAACAGGTTCCTCTCCCCGCCGAGCATCAGGCAATATCCTTTCTCAAGTCCCCATATGCCGCTCGACACGCCCGCGTCCACGAAGCCTATGCCGAGCGGCTTGAGTGAATTCTCCCGCCGGATGGAGTCCTTGTAGTAGCTGTTTCCGCCCTCGACGATTATATCGCCTTTCGAGAGGATTGCCTTCAGCGAATTTATCGTGTCCTCGACCGGCTCGCCGGCGGGCAGCATCAGCCATACCGTGCGCGGGGGGGCGAGTTTTGCGGCGAGATCCTCAAGAGACGCCGCCGCTTCCGCTCCCTCTTTTGCGAGGTCC